>JBOGQV010000165.1:0-4957 GCA_050749145.1 Nitrosotalea sp.
TCCCCTCTAAGATTTAGATCAACTATCAACGGATCTTGGCTGACTGGAAATGATATTTATAGATTCCATGAGAAACTAGGTAACGTTTTTAATTGTAAGATAAGGTTTTCATCTAACATGGACAAGACGGATAAGGAAATTCTAAACGAGATCCAGTGGACTTTTCCTCTAACCCCAAAACCATATGAATCCATGGCAAAAAAATTTGGTCTATCAGACCAAGAATTGATGCAAAGACTTGTTGCCCTCAAGGAAGCAGGAATAATCAGACAAATTAGCGCAATATTCGATACACGAAAACTAGGATACAAGAGCGCACTTGTTGCAATGGCAATAGAGCCAGAAAAATTAGACCATATTGCAAATCAAGTAAACAGACACCCAGGTGTTAGTCACAATTATGAGAGAAACCACGAATACAACTTGTGGTTTACTCTAGCAGTTCCTCCGGGATCTGATCTAAAAACAGAGATTGACAAGTTTTCAAAATTATCTGGAATTAAAAAGACAAGACTTCTTCCCACCATCAAACTCTTCAAGATAGGAGTAAAGCTTGAGATGGTAGAGGAGAAAAAATCTGACATTAAACCTTCAGAAGAGAAAAAGAAAATTGTAGATACCAAGTTTGTTGCAACAGAACAAGAAAAGGACTACATACGCGAACTACAAAAAGATCTAGAGATAATTGAAAGACCATTTTTAAAATCTGCCCAAAAACTTGGAATTACTGAAGAACAATTACTGGACAAAGTAAGACAGTATGAAGAGACTGGAATAATGCGAAGATTTGCAGCCATACTAAGACACAGAGAGGTAGGATTTACTGCAAACGGAATGATAGTGTGGCAAGTTCCAGATGAAAGAATTGAAGAGGTCGGTGCAAAGCTTGGGGCATTTCCTCAGATAAGCCATTGCTACCAGAGACCCGTATACCAAGATTGGCCATACAGCGTGTTTTCAATGGTTCATTGCAAGTCAATTCAGGAAGCAGAAGACATGGCAAAAGAGATTCAAAAACAAGTAAGTGTTGAAAATTATAGAATTCTTTTCAGTTCAAGAGAATTCAAAAAGACTCGGGTGGAATATTTTGTAGAGCACGAGTTTAATATCGAAGATCCGATCACTGCATAATAAAATAAAGTTCTAGGAGAGCTCAACTAGTGTCTCAGCAGCAGGCAGCAATGTCACCTTGATTGAATGCACTTTGCTTTGATACATGAAGAATTTTTTGCCAGATTCATTGGTGTCTCCTGAAACACGTACAAGCCCGGAGTTGTGTAGTCTTTTTATCCACCTATACACCTGAGTCAGGGGAATTTCAGATACTGTACTGATATCCCATGCTGATTTTGGTGTGTCAATTGTGGAGCGAAGTATTTTCAGGGCTTGGTCATTTGACATTATTTTTAAAATATGGTCTGCATCTTTGCCTTCAAGGACTCGTCCTTGTTGTAGCACTTGCATGGATAGGATATAACGTCATAAAATATAACAAGAGCGATTAGACTGAATTCATTTGCAAACACTTGCAATCATTTGCAATCACTTATTCAGTAAACTTGAATGACATCATGCCAGAATTGTATTCAAAATCAACCTTTTTCTCCAAAACTTCTCTGAATATCAACCCAAGTACAGTTGTATGGTACAATGACCAATTTTCACCAAGGTCATGTTTGATGATAAATGTGTGGACATTATTTTTTATGTTATGATTTATCTCAATTGAGGACGCGCGCATTCTTGCCTCAAACCAAGAGATAAACGAATTCAGATTGAAATCTCCCTGCATAAATAATGCAGTATCTCGTACTACATTTTTTCCAATGTTGTTTGCCATGTCAACTATGTGATCCTTGCTCAAAGTTCCAAAAAGTTCTACAATGATTGGTTTTGCAATTGGAATCATGCCTACTTTTGCCTCAAACATGTCCCACTCTACATATCTTTTGAAGATGTGATTGACAAATGTATTAAGACTGGTTTCCCGGTGTTCAGATTCAGAACGAAGTTTGTTGAGTACATCTTCATCTATTCGAAATGTCATGGTTGATGTCTTTTTTTGAGTAGAAACCATTCATTCTTGTCAATCTTTCTTTGAATATAATTTGTTTTATTTTCACAAGATTTTGAAAATTTGTACTCTATGCAGTTTGTACTGATGCCTTTAGATCATATGATGGCCACTGGTTGAAAAGTCCAGTTATTTCATTTTTGTCTCCATCGCTTAGGTATTTTCCATCAGACATGGCAGAAAACATCTCGATTTCTTCTTCGCTTACCACTGTAGGTAGAACAGACGAGATAGATTTTTGGGACAAGATAAACTTGATTGCAAGCTCTGTGATGTTCAGCCCGTTTCTTTTTGCAATAGGCATCAATTGGTCCACTTTTTTTAGTGCCTCTTGTATCCAGTTACCGCTTCGTACAGAACGGTGATCTTTTTCGCTGACTTTGGTATCTGCAGTCACCTTTCCTGTCAATATACCAGAAGCATCTGGGACCCGAACTAGGATTCCAACGTTATGTCTTTCTGCCTCTTCAATGAGGGTGTTTCCTGGATTTTGCTCAAGAATGTTATAGACAGTTTGCACTGCGGACGTATTTGTTATCTTCATTGATTCAAGCCCTTCTTGTGTCCATCCTATTGCAGGACCTAATGCAATCTGGTAACTTTTGATTACTCCTTCCTTTGTTTTTTTGTCCAGAAAATCAAAAATTTGCTTATCCCGTATGGTTGGAATTTTTGGATTGTGTAATCCATAGACATCGACGTAATCAGTTTGTAATCTTTCAAGGCTTTTCTTCAAGGCAAAGTCAGTAAATTCGGTTGTAAATTTTTGTGGCAGTTCCTTGTGACCTATCTGCTCCTGTTCATTAGAATAGATATCATATCCATATTTTGTGGACAAGACAACTTGGTTTCGCATTCCGGAAAAGACTTCGCCGATTAATTTTTCACTTTTCCCTCTTCCGTAAATATCTCCTGTTTCAAAATAATTTATTCCCAGATCAAATGCGCGCTTTAGCATTCTTTTTGCTTCATCATCTTCAATCTTTTTTCCCCACCAGTCAAGTCCAAGTGTCCATGCGCCAAATCCTATTTCAGATACTTCGATTCCGCTCTTTCCTAGTTTTCTATATTTCAATTTACAATACTCCTAAACTCTGATAATTTTTGTTCCAAGTCTGCTTCATTTAAAACAGCTGATCCAGGTCCCGGGTTGGCATTTAATTCTATCCAAGATTTGCAACCGTGATATTCTGGAAGAATTGGAATTTCCACTGGTGGAATCTTGTATACCTTGAGAAATATTGCAGTCATTGGTTTTTGTGGCATCCAGTTCATTCTTTCTACCATGTAAGACTCACTCCAGATGTGAAAGTCTGATAATTTCTCAATTGTTTGTATCGAGGAGAGATCATGCTCTGCAAGAACTTCGGCATAAGAGGTAATCCTGTTGAAACCATCACGTGGTTTTTGTTCTCTCACATCTGCCAAGTACCTGTAAAATTGTGATTTTAGAGAAGAATTGTCTTGGTGTTCATATGTTGGAAAAAGAGCAAATTTTCTATCCTCAACTTGAAAACCAGAAACTGTCTCAAGTATTCCTCCCTTTCTTAGCAAAACTGTTTGGTCTCCGTTTTCAAGTGCAGTGATTACTGTGGCCCATTCTTTTAGTGCCTTCATCATCCAAGGCTCCTAATCAAAGGAACAATGTCTTTTTTGACACAGACAATCATTGGTGTATCTACTGCGATATATCCACTAACACGAGTCTCTCTTAGATCCATTATCAGATCTTGGAACTTGTGCAAAGTATCAGTTTCAAATGCAAGCATAAAGTCTTCATCATGGATTCCAAATGAATAGGAAGTGTTTAGCTGGACTTCTGGGTACTTGTGCCCTACCTGAATATGCTCTGTCATCATCTCTTTTCTTTTTTCAAGTGGAAGCAGATACCATTCTCTTGTTTTTATGAAAGGATATACAACTACATATTTTTTCTGCTCTTCTCCGCCAATCCAACCCTTTGGTGCAGGAGTGTTGGCATACATGGAAGGTCTTGTGCTGGACAAGTAAACATGAGTTGGTACAATATATTTTCCAAAGACTGTAAGGTATAGTTTTGATACAACCTCCTGGATTTTTTCAACAGAATCAGATACAAACCAGAACAAAAATTCTGCATCATCTCGAAGACCCAGAGTAGAATATGTCCTGTATTTTATCTGTGAATTTTTAAGGACAATTTCAACTTCTTTTGCAGACTCTTCTTTTGCAAGGTCTGCCATCCATCTCCATTTGGGATCTACCTTGAAAAATGAGAAATTGAAAAACTGTCTTGGTTGCTCACTCATAGAGTTTGATCCATAGTCACCTTATTTAAAATCTGATCAAGTTAGCCATATCAGAAAACTAGATTCTATGAATTTTTTCTTGGCCCATGTAATGTCTTAAATTAGAGAAATGAGGCAGGAAAAAACATGCACAGAAACACCAAGTTGGCAATAGGAATTGGTTCTATTTTTACTGCATTTACAGTTGTAATGATTATTCTTGTTTTGCAGTCATACTAGAACAAGACAAAGATAAAATCGGATCTGTTAAATGATGCACTAAATTCTTTAGAGTCATGGTAATAATCAGGCACCAACCAATAAATGAAATAATAATTCATGAGCTAGTCAAAGTCAATAGCATTGAAGATTTTCTGAGTATCAAGACCAATAATGTTCCTCTTGGTAGCTCTGCACCACCTGCACGTTGGGCAGATGGAATATTATACGAACCACAGGGATTTCCTCCAACACCTGAAATAATCAAGGACCAAATTGAAGGAAAAATACACTTTGCTGCAATAGAGTATACAGAGATGCCGCAATACAAGCAATACCTAAAGAACAATATCAATAACGTTCTCTTGCCAATAATTGACATGTCACACAACGAGGC
>JBOGQV010000166.1:0-3907 GCA_050749145.1 Nitrosotalea sp.
TTGAGTATCAAGTCCTCCTATGTTTGCATCTAGAAGATTAGCTTCAGCAAGAATCGCACCACTAAGATCAGAGTTATGAAGGTCAGTATTTTGTAGGCTAGCACCTGTAAAATCAGCACCCATCAGATCTGCTAGTGAGAGATCAGCTCCATCCAAGTTTGCATTTTGGAAATTAGACTTTTCCGTAAAGCTATGTGAGAGTATTACTCCCTGAAGATTTGCGTTATGAAAGTTTACGCTTGGGAATGTAGAGCCAGAGATCTTGGCACCTCTAAGGTCTGCACCTTCTAGACTTGAATGGTAGAAGTTCGTATGAGTGAGATCTGCACCTCTGAGGTCTGCATATGACAAGTCAGAGTTTGCAACTACGGCACCTCTCAAGTTGACATTTTGAAGATTTGCTTTTGACAAGTTGACATTATACAGATCCGCATTCTTAAATTGACTACCAGACAAATTAGAGCCAGCCAAATTTTTATCGTGTATGCTAAAAAAGAACGCATAACAATTACTCAAATTTGCATTTTGAGACAATCCCACAACATTGCACCATTTCATAGTTTGTAGTGTTGTAGTTTTTGTATTCAAGGAATTTTTTGCAATTTCATTATACTTACTTTGCTCCTCGGCAAAAACCATTGTTATCTGTCCCATTGGTATCAAGACCAATGCTACAGCAACAACAAATAAAACGATTTTCTGATTTATTTGCATTATTAGGGCAAGATGATCATTAGCATTTAATTGGTCTGATAGAAATAATTTTGTAAAACAAACTCTAATTCCAGTAAAATAGAATATCATGATAAAACAGACCTGACAAAATAATTTCTTGTACAGCTCATACTTTTTGGTGCATTTTGAGTGCTCACCATTGTCTTATTCCAAATCCTAACCATATAGAATTCGTAATAACCAGACTTTCTCTTATACATGAGATATATTGATAGATCTTTACATATTCTCTAATTGTATAATTCTACAGTACTTGTTTTCATGATGATATTTGTGGTTGGCATTTCTGTCTTGATTGAACAGCTTGCATTTGCTGAGCCTTTTTCATATACTCTTAATTCCACAATAAACTATAATGTACCAAGTAGTGGATCGCAAGGAGATGTACTAGACGTAATAAGCAACACAGAAGGAAAAAAGGAAACTCAAAAAATTCCTGTCAGTCAGCTTCTTTTTACTGTCACCCCTCACTTTCAAAATGGTCAACTAACAACTTTTACCATGACATTAAAACCAAATCTTTCTAGTTTGTATGATCAAATTGGCTTATCTAAAAAATCCAAAGATATTGTTTTTGTGTATCCAATTTTTACTCAGGCAGCTTATGGGAATCATGGTTTTTATGATTATTATAATAAAAGATGTGATACCAGCTGTCTAAAAATTCAAATTCCAAATAAGGTTGACGGCATATACTCTTCTAGTATAGCTGGAGCATTGGCATTGAGGTTACTACAGTATCCTCATATCACAGATGTAGATGTTGATAAAAATCCCGATATTTTAAAAAAATACAAACGCGTAATCATGCTTCATAATGAATATGTCACAAAAAAAGAATTTGATGCAGTAACAAGCCACCCAGATGTTATCTATCTATACCCAAATGCAATGTATGCTCAAGTCAAGACTGATTATGTTGCTAATACCATTACTCTAGTCAAGGGACATGGATATCCAAACAAGACTACTTCAAATGGATTTGGCTGGAAATCTGACAATTCTAAATATGAATATGATATAAGATGTGATACCTGGAATTTTTCACAGACCAAAAATGGATTTATGCTAAACTGTTATCCTGAATACCGTATGCTGTATGATACTAAACTGTTACAATCCTTGCAATTGCCAGATTCCAAATTGATGCATAAATAAAATTTACTAGTCAACAAAAAGATATTAAAAATAATTCCATGCTTGTAAAAAATAAGGATAAATATTTTTTTTATGTGATGATCAAAACCCTCTGAGACCAACTGGCCTACATAATTCTGGATGGCTTCTCAAGTATGAAATTTTTTGAAGCATTGATTGTTTGTCTTGAGGGAACGTTCCACCTATTGGATAAGCATTTGACCCATGATTTGCACGAAAGACCACCTGCGTATTGGGTTCAATTTTTGATATTAAAAGTTCAAGCTCTCCCAAAGCCTCAGAATCATCAATCGGTAAAAATGGTTCTTTAAATTTTGTCAAAAATTCATCTCGTATACCATCTTCTAAATGTAAAGTAAGAGCGCCAACATAGTGAGGAGCAGAAGCACTTAGAACTTTGGCAGTTTCCTCAATGTGATTCTTTGAGTAAGTTTTTCCACCTAAACCTAGAATGACCATACATGATATTGTGTATCCTGCATCTTTTGCTTTCTGACATGACTTTATGATTGTCTGACCTGTTGCACCCTTGGTAACTTTTTTCAGAATTATGTCTGAACCGCTTTCTATGCCGATATAGAACATTGTAAGTCCTGCGGCATACAGTTTTTTGAGATCCTCTGGAGATTTTTTCATAATGTTCTGTGGCATAGCATAGCATGATATACGTTCAAAGTTTGGAAATTTTTCTCGTAGATAATCAAGAATTTGGATCATTTTCTCAGTTGGTAAGTTTAATGCATCACCGTCTGCAAGAAATATTCTAGTACTATTGGGTATGTGCTTTGAGGCAAGATCAATTTCCGTCTTGATCTCTTCCCACGGTCTTTCAGAATATTCTTTTGAGCGATACATGTTGCAGTATGAACATTTGTTAAACGAGCAACCCAGTGTAACCTGAAAAATTAATGACTTGGCTTCAGACGGAGGTCTGTAAAGGGGATAATCATAGTCAAACATTATTCTATTCTAATCTCGTTGTATCTTATCAGTTATTCGATCTTGTATTACCTCAATAATGCTTGCTGGGTTTTTCATGCTGATCCTATCATGACTTGTTTTAGTTCCGAGCGTAATGACAAAAAGATCTATTAATTAACTGATGATACACGGAAATACATGCCCACAGATCCATATGCCAAACGTCTGCTTTGGTTTGTATTCATGGGCTCAAAAGGCGGATTAAACAGGATACGCTTCATTTCTCATATACGCAATAAACCACTCAATGCAAACCAACTTGCAAAAGAAATGAATCTTGACTATAAAGCAATCCAGCATCATGTTGGAGTGCTTGAAAAAAACAATCTGATAACTCGTGTGGGTGACAAGTACGGTGCAACATTTTTCATATCTACATTTCTTGAGGTAAACTTACAGGTCTTTGACGAAATTGTAAGCAAATTGGAAAAAAGTACATAAGTAAAGTGGGTCTAGTGTTTTTTAAATGGAGCCAATAATGACTGCAAGCACAATTGTATCAGGTGCAAACATGATAGTACTTGGGGTACTAGTGGCTGTTTTTGCCAAGATGTATTCTAAAACCAAGGCACAACTGCCTCTTGGGATGATATTTTTTGCGGGTCTGCTGTTTTTGCATAACGTGATTGGAGTCTATGCATACTTTACAATGATGGAACTATATGCTGCAGCATTATTGCCATACATGTTAGCAGTACATGTTGCAGAACTTGCTGGCATACTGATATTTTTGCGAATAACTCTGCAATAGACTTGATTTATTTGTAAGATAAACAAAATCAATCTGTGAAACAGCAATACAAAGAATATCTCCAATTAAACAAGAACATCTTTCTAGGATTTCTTGCATCAATTGTAGTATCGGCAATTGTTGCGCAAATGTTTTCAAATCAACAAAGCTATGTCAATGCAACAATAACTCTGGGCGTTGATTATCTTGTATATTTTTCCACTTTTGGAACACTCTTTTATTTTGACAACAAGAAAAAATACCTATTACAAACAGGAGAGGTAGACAAGGCAGGTCTAAGAC
>JBOGQV010000167.1:0-7242 GCA_050749145.1 Nitrosotalea sp.
GAACAGAACTGTCACAGTTTGCATTTGCAAAGTCTACAACTGCCCTTCATTTCCTAGATCCAGCAGACATTCAAACAAGATCTGAAGAGTTCAAAGAAGCATTGCCTAAACTTGCAGAGAATCTAGATTCTCTGTGTATTAATGAGAATGAATGTAATATCCTTCTTGCACAGTCTGGATTGGATACAATCTCTGAAGAACAGGAAACCATGAAACTAGTGGTTGAATTGGCACAGAGATATTCCATACCTATTGACCTACATACCGCTATAGGATCATTTTGGTCAAATGGAAAAGAAAAAGAATTTGTCAAGTCTTTCCAAGTAGAACCCAAATTTGTAACAGGAGCTGGGGATGTCTGGGATGCTGCAAACCTGCTTGGTTATATTGTAAATTTAGAGTCTTTTGAAAGACTAAGGTTTGCAAATGCTGCAGCTTCCTTGTATGTTGGTAGCTCACTTGGAGTTCCACCTACAATGGATGAAGTTTTGTTATTTGTTAAGACTACTAGTCCTTGAACCTGTAATTATTGCATAAAATCGACGAAATTACCACCCAAACAGTGTTTTTAGATCAAAAAACTGATCTTGATGATACCACAAATTGAGAGAAAGGTTTTTTAATAATCTAAAATTTAGAACTGACAAGTTGAATTACAAATTTTTTGTTGCAATACTAGCTGCGATGATTTTCTCTGCTGTCTTGCCAACAATATCTGCAAATGCTCAAACAAGCTCAAACAGTGGCAGCGCAGAACAATTCCTCCAACAATGTATTCAACAATTCCAAGGTACCGATCACATTTACTGTGCTAAATTCTATACAACTGATGTTGCAAGATCAGGCACACTAACACAGTACTTCTTACAAGGTTCATTAGCAAATAGTATCGTAGTATATGAAAACACAAAGGTTACACTTTCTGGTCTCAAGTCAACTGATCCAGATAGTGGACAAAAACTATCCTATCAATGGGGTCAAGTCTCAGGCGATACAATTACCTTTTCCCCAAGTGCTACCTCTCCTGTAATATCATTTATTGCTCCTTCAGTTGCTGCAAATGAAGTAAAGTCCCTAAAAGTATCATTAACTGTAGATGATGGATATGGCGCAAAGGACACAACAACATTCAATGTTGTAATTTTGCATGTTAATCATCCTCCGGTTGTTACAGTAACTCCTGATCAAGTTGTTGACGAGGGAACTCAAGTCTCTCTAAAAGCTACTGCAACAGACCCAGATAATGATTCATTAACATTGGCATGGGGTCAATATTCTGGTTCAAGCGTCCAGTTGTCATCAACTGATAATACTGCTACATCATTTGTTGCTCCGGCAGTAACACCTGGTAGAACTTCAGTTTTGTTATTCGTATTTACAGCCGATGATGGTCATGGAGGAAAAGCAGCTGCTATGACTAAAGTCACCGTTAAAAGTACTCATCAAGATCCAACTATAACATGTCAAGACGCTTCTGTTAATTCTAATTCTCTAGTTAGATTACCGGTATCAGTTGCAAATCCAAGTGGTGATACGATATCATACTACTGGAGACAAATATCTGGACAACCAGTAAAATTATCTTCAAGTTCTGATATGAGCCCAACATTTGTAGCACCAACTCCAAATGGTCCAAGTGGTACTCTCCAGTTTACACTAGATGTATCTGATAATATGGTTGATGTACCATCTTGCTCTGTTACTGTTAAGATCAATAATCTTCCAGTAGCAGGACAACCACCAGTTGCTGACGCAGGTCCAGATCAAACGGTCTCACCAAATAGCAGAGTCGTATTGGATGGAAGTGCTAGTACTGGTGTAGGTATCAAATACAAGTGGGAACAAATCAGCGGTGACCCAGTAACTCTAATCTTGAGTGGTACTGCTCATCCAGCATTCTACTCACCATCTGTTGACTATAACCAACAGAAACTAGTAGAATTCAAACTCACAGTGAGCAACCAATACGGTACAGACAGCAGTACAGTGAAGGTTATGGTAACTTTGGGTAACGAACCACCGACTGCAAAGATAAACGTAGTACCCTAGTTTTCTCATTTTCAAAATTTTATCTGAAAATTAATTCTCTTAGATTCTGACTAGTTTTTTATTTTTTATTGAGGTTCTATTGTAGCTGGCGGTTTGCTTGAAATTACATAGCTTACCCAAGCCACATCTTCTACTTCATTTGTAATCCTATTGCTTATTCTTTCAAGTATTTCAGAGGGTAGTCTTGTCCAATCTGCAGTCATTGCATCAATAGAGTCCACTATCCTAACTAGAACAACATGTCCATATTTTCTCTCATCACCAACCACTCCTACAGCTCTATCATCTCCAACTGCCGCATAAGCTTGCCAAACTTTGTCATACCATCCTGATGAAATAAGCTCATTTTCTACAATCTTACTTGCATGTTTTGATATCTGCAATTTTTCTGGAGTTAATTCACCCATTATTCTTACTGCAAGACCAGGTCCTGGAAATGGATGACGATTAAGAAGTTTGTCTGGTACACCTAAAATTTTACCAACTTTTCTTACTTCATCCTTGTAAAGAAATCTGAGGGGCTCTAAGACTTTTAGATTTAACCACGATGGTAATCCTCCAACATTGTGATGAGTCTTAATTACTGCTGCAGGACCTTTTGAAACTCCACTTTCTATTACATCTGGATAAAGTGTACCTTGTGCCAACCACTTGAAGGGACCGTTCTTCTCAGCAAATTCAGTAAATACCTTGACAAATTCTTCTCCTACAATCATTCGTTTCTGCTCAGGATCAATTATTCCTTTGAGTCTGGTGAGAAATCTTTCTTTGGCATTTATTGCTATAAAATTCATTCCGAAATTATTTTCAAACATTTTTTCTACTTCTATCTCTTCATCCAGTCGTAAAAGACCATTGTCGACAAAAACACACTTGAGTCTATTTCCTATTGCCTTTTGAATCAATAACGCGGCTACTGTAGAGTCAATACCTCCACTTATGCCACATAATACATCACCTTCAATCTTTGAAATTTCAGATACTGTTGTCTCTATGAAATTTTCCAAGGTCCAATCTTGTTTTGCTTTGCATATATCTAGAACAAAATTCTTGAGAACTTGTGTTCCATTTTCAGTATGAATTACTTCTGGATGGAACTGAATACCGTATATCATATTCTGTTTATTTGCAATTGCTGCCGCAAACGAATTTTCAGTATGTCCGATAACGTTAAACCCCTCAGGTAAGCTCTCTGCTGCATCTCCATGGCTCATCCAAGCTCTTGTTGATTGACCCATACCTGCAAGTAGATCCGAGTTGTTATCTATGCTAAGTAGAGAAGAGCCGTATTCCTTATGAGAGCGTTTAACCTTACCCCCAAATTTATTGACAATTAATTGGTGACCATAACATATGCCGAGTACTGGAAGTCCTATCTCAAATATTCCATTTGATGGCTGTGGTGAATCCTTATTGTATACACTTGCAGGTCCTCCACTGAATACTATTCCTTTTGGATTCATTTTTTTTAGTTCTTCAAGTGATATGTTGTATGGAACAAGTTCTGAATAGACTGAAAATTCTCTAATTCTTCTACAAATAAGGTGACTATACTGCGAACCAAAATCTAGTACAATTATTTTATCCATGATATCACTTTTGAGAGTTTTCAATCATTCTGGAAAATGACCACGTTACTGTATTTATTATCTCGTTTACTCTTTCCTTTTGACGATAATTCTTGATGAGAATTTCTCTGATTCTATTACCATCTTTATTTACTAAACATGATATTGCAGTATTTTGTGGAATCTTGCCATTTTGAATATCTAGTTTATCTTGACTTTCCATTCCTCCAATTATTCTTCCTAGGAAAAATGATTTGAATGGATGTGTTTCAATGTCTAGCATGGTATCTTCTGATGGAATGATTACTAGCTCATCAGATGTTACATGTGCGTTTGCTAAAATTTTATTGTCTGACGATTTAATGGGAATTATAGAAGAAGAGGGTTGTTGTTGATTTTGTTGTGTATCCTGTTTGCTAGATATGAGAGATGACGCCTTACTAAAACTAGATTGTTTCACAAGGGAATCAAGAATGCGAAGGTTATGCCGAAATTTATCAACCTCTCTTTCCCGCTTCTCAATTTCTTCAGAGATCCATTCTCTTAATTCTAAAATGTCACGCAGATTTTCTTCTGAATAATCCATGTTTTTTCTATTGTTAAATGGATAATAAATATTAAAACAAGTGTTACTATCTGACCAGCCTTTGAAGATCTGTTAATTTTATATTTCTGAATCCTAATATTGGATGAGACGTTGTGTAGAGATCCACATTACTCTTTGAAGCAAGCCATTCTAAGAGCGATTTCCCCTTTCTCAACTTTTTTATCTTTATGGATTTATTATGTACTTTGCCCTTGGAATATTTTCCTATGTTAGTTCCAAAATCCATTCCAATTAGAATAATTTTTGATGCCTTGAAATGATTGGCAAGAAATACACATCTATCACCATCTGTGAATCCTCCAAAGTTTCTAATTTTTCCAAACGGTTTATCTTCTGTGGTGCCTATACAATGTCTAAATGAAATTGCAAATGGCAATCTATTGATATTATCTCCATGAGCATGAACAACCATTATTGATTTTGATTCCGATGATCTTTTAAGATATTCTATATTGCCATCAAGATCTGTAACTATGATATCCGGCGTTATGTTGTTTTCAAGTAATGCCTGCGTTGCACCATCCGCAACAATCTTTGTAAAACCTTTGAATTTTTTAAGATATGGCAAAGAGTAATCTAAAGATGGTCCTGCTCCAATAACAAAGACAATTTTGTTTTTAATTTTTTTTTCTATTGTATCTAATCGAAATCTACTCTTTAGAAATGAACTGAGGATCTTGGCTGATCTCATCTCTCTTGATCTATCATAATTGAATTCTTTTAGAATCTCTAGATATTTTTGATGCCATCCATCTAACGCCATGTAAGTCTAAATGTATCCTGGGTTAATCATAAACCATATGCATAGACTCGCAAGAGTGAGAGTTGGTGGTTCTAATCCAATACGTGTGATGGGAATAATTAACACAAGCCCGGAGTCATTTTATAAAAAATCAGTAATTACTGATAAAAAAATCATAGGAGAAACTGCCAAATTAATGGAAGAAAATGGTGCTGATTTTATTGATGTTGGAGGAATGTCCACTGCTCCATATCTCAAGACTTTAGTGTCAGAGGATCAAGAAATCAAAAGAATCTCAAACGCCATAAATGCAATTCAAAAAGTCTCAAAATTACCTATCTCTATTGATACGTGTAGGGCAAAGGTGGCAGAAGTTGCTCTTCAACTAGGTGCAGAAATAATAAATGATGTTTCAGGCCTAAAATATGACAAAAGCATGATTACAGTACTTGAGAGGCATAATCCATCTGTTATTGTATGTGCATTCAGTGATAAACTAATTAGCGGAAATCAAGTGATCCAGGCAAAAAAACTAGTTGATCAAAGTATCACACTTGCATTAAAATCTGGAGTCCCAGAAAACAAGATCACAGTAGATCCGGCCATTGGTTTCTTTAGAAAAAAGGCACGAGGCATATTGTTTACAAAAATAAATTCTGATTGGCTAAAAAGAGATATGACAGTATTGAAAAATTTAAACCAAATAAAAGGAAAACACCCAATCCTTATTTCTGTCTCACGAAAGTCATTCATAGGAGAACTATTAGATGAGGTCGATCCTGAAAAGAGACTTTATGGTTCTCTTGCAGCAGAAACTTTTGCTGCTCTAAATGGTGCTGATATAATACGAACTCATAATGTAAAGGCTACATGTGATATTGTTGAGATCATAAAAAACTTGAAAAATCTCAAGAAAGGCTTATAACAGATTTTCATTCTAATCAAGAAGGTTTCATTGGAAATAAGGGAAGGACTAACATTTGATGATGTACTCCTTGTTCCCAAACGATCGGGTATAGTTACTAGATCTCAAACAAATTTACAAACAAAACTTTCTAAAAATATTTCACTTAACATACCAGTCATAAGTGCAAATATGGATACTGTCACTGAATCTGCAATGGCCGTAGCAATAGCAAGAGAAGGAGGAATTGGAATCATACATAGATTTCTTACTATTTCAGAACAGGTAAACGAAGTGTTAAAAACAAAACGCTCAGGCAGCATAATAATCGAAAATCCCTATACTATCAATCCAGAACAAACAGTACATGAAGCTATGGAATCTATGCGAGAAAAAGGAGCTTCAGGATTGCTTGTAACTGATAATCAAGGTCAGCTTGTTGGGATACTGACAAGACGAGACATTGTAATGCTAGAATCCAAAGATGAAAGTAAAAAGGTCACAGAGGTTATGACAAATGATGTAATCACTGCAAAATTTGGAGTAGATATAGTTGAAGCTAAAGATATACTTAGAAAAAATTGTATTGAAAAGCTACCTCTCTTAGATGAAAGAGGACATGTTAAGGGGTTGATCACTAGCAAGGATATCATTAATGCTGGTAACTATCCACAAGCTTCAAAGGACAAAAAAGGGAGGCCATTGGTTGGTGCAGCTGTGGGTGTAAAGGGAGATTTTATGGAAAGAACAGAAGCATTACTTGACGCAGGTGCTGATGTTATTGTTGTAGATATTGCACATGGTCATAGTGAAAATGCAATAAACACAGTCAAATTGATAAAAAAAGCTTTTCCAAACTGTGAACTAATTGCAGGAAATGTTGCCACCGCTCAAGGTACGGAGGATCTTATCAAAGCTGGTGTAGATGCAGTAAAGGTAGGAGTAGGTTCTGGTTCAATATGCATTACTAGAGTAATTACTGGTTCTGGAGTACCACAACTTACTGCTGTAGTGGACTGTGCACAAGTTGGTAAAAAATATGATATTCCAATAATATCTGATGGTGGTGTAAGAACCTCTGGTGATGCTACAAAGGCACTTGCTGCAGGAGCATCAACTGTAATGGTTGGAAGTTTACTAGGTGGAACCGATGAAAGTCCAGGTTCGTTTATGATGAAAAATGGTAAACGATACAAAATTTACAGAGGAATGGCATCATTTTATGCGGCACTTGGAAGAAAAAATAAAGAAACCAGTAATGCTTCCTTGGTAGAAGATCTCAATGATTATGTTGCAGAAGGTGTTGAAGCAATGGTTCCATACAAGGGAAGTGTAACTGATATCATAAAACAACTAACGGGAGGAATTCGTT
>JBOGQV010000168.1:0-3034 GCA_050749145.1 Nitrosotalea sp.
ACCTAAAACATGTAACTTAACATGTTTTAGACAATCATGCGTTTTTTGTTACTTCTATTTCTATAGTGGACACGTTTCTTGATCGTCCATCTAATGATTGAAGTTGTTCCGATCCTATTTTGATTTGTCCTATAGAATACCCGGAGCTATCAGTCCTTCGTGCAATTATTTGTGCAACATCTACTGCTCTACCTATGCTAAGTCCTCTTGCCTTTATTGAGACCTTTGGATTGTTAGCAAGTTGGATGAGCGCGGATGTTACGTATGCCATGATAGGCTTTTTTCCGATGAAGACGGTATCTTTTGTGTCGTGTTGTGTATCTGAACTCATAAGTATCCTCTAGAAATGATCGTTTCATAAAAGTTTCTTCCATTGTCAGTTCACAGCCATCACATATGCATCCCGATCAAAAATACTAGGTACATAATACTCATGATCCAAGTCAGATGATTTTATGAGTGAGGAATGGATTGTCATGAGTTTGGCAGATAGTATTTGAGAACACATTATTTTATCGTGGATAAATTGATGCTAATCTAAATATACTAGTGGAATGTAAATTGACATAATGTCCAACCAACAAATTAAGATCGGTTTGGTCGCATTAGCATTGTCAACCATAATGGTTTTTGCAGCAACATTACCTGCTGTAAATGCACTAACGCCAAGTTCAGTGTACGATAGATTCTCCCAGAAAACAGACAGATTCCCAGGAGGACAACACATTTGTGGAGAAAGCTTATGCTCACCAGATAGTTGGGCCAAGATGAAGCAAACACTTCATGTTGCACAACGTGATCCTAACAAATGCAGTGAATTGAGAGGATGGATGTATTGTGGTGAACCAACCATAACACCAAAGACCTCAACCAAGTAAGTACCTAAAACACATGGCAACCAAGGTCTGCGTAACAATTGCAGTATCCAGCCCTACAAAGGCATCCAGTGAATTAAGGAGAGCACTTGCCAAGTCAGAGTATGTAGAACTACGGTTAGATTTTTTAAAACCAAATCAAATTCCTTTTTGTTTAACACTAGTCAGAAAATATCTTAAGAAATGCATATGCACATTGCGTCCCACTGCAGAAGGCGGAAAATTCTCTGGCAGTGAAAAGGAAAGAATATCCATATTGAAACTCATTTCAGAATTTGAACCATATCTCATAGATGTGGAATACAACACACTAAAGAAAAACAAAGAATTGGTAAAGTATCTCAAAAGTAGAAAAACTAGAATGTTAGTGTCATGGCACGATTTTACCAAGACTCCAAATGAATACACTTTAAGATCAATGTTTAAAAAAATGTCCAAATATTCAAACAATATCAAAATTGTCACCACGGCAAAGACAATCGATGATACAATACGCATCCTTTCTCTTTACAAGATCAGCACAAGAAAGATCAGCCTGATTTCTTTTGCTATGGGAGACTTTGGTAGAATGTCAAGAATATTATGCACAAAGCTTGGAAGTCCCTACACATATGTCTCACTTGGTAAACCAGTGGCACCAGGCCAATTCAGTCTCAAAGAAATGAAAAGCATACTATCTTTGGAAGATAAAAATTAAGACCGTAATCACAGATTGTTACAGATGTTCAGACTAGTCAGATTTTGATTCAAAAAATCTTTTAACAAAATATGATTCCGCCTTTTTTATTCTAGAGGAATCAGCGACTTCATGAGCCATGTTTACAAGGTCATTTTTAGTCAGATCAGTTATGACAGCATCTTCTTTTTCAGACTCTGCAGAATATTCAATATCGTTTAAAACTGTAACATTGTCATCAAGTATCTTTATACACTCATCAAGTAAATTAGCAAAATCATCCTTGTCTTCCAATGCATTCATCAAACACTTTGTATTAATTAATTAATCTCTAATTTAGTCAATTGTAAGGTACCCTTATTATAAAAGAAGTACGTAAACACATCATGAACCCCAAAGTGTCTCAGAATAATGTACCAAGAAATGTCATCATTTTAGCTACAATAGTAACAGTAGTTTTTGGCATGTTCAGATTAGTACTATTTTTGATACTTGTCTGGGTTGCAGCTCTAGCATTCATCATGGTATACCAATACAATTCAACTAGAACTGGCAAAGGAAATTTTGTTTGTCTTGATTGTGCAACAATACACCAGAATCCTTCCTGTCCAAAATGCGGTTCAAGGCTTAAGAAAATCTATTCTCAAAGCGATAGGTACGGAATTTAAAAATTATACAAATAAACACTTGCATGTTCCCTAATCGCTTAAATCACGATTCATCAAGTAGAAAATAATGACCAAGACCTATGCCATCATAGGAGATCCAATAGATCATTCATTTTCACCGGCACTTCATAATACAGCTTTTTTATTTTTAGGTCTTGATTGTACGTATATTGCATACAGAATTCCAAAAGGAGAATTAGAGTATGGAATTGAGGCTCTTAAAAAAATAGACATTTCAGGATTCAATGTCACAATTCCCCATAAAGTCGACATGATGAAATTTCTTGACGAGTCAGATGCTGAATGTAAACTGGCAGGGGCCACAAATACAATAGTCAGTGAAAATGGACGTCTCAAAGGATACAACACAGATGTTGACGGGTTTTTAGATCCCATTAAAAAAAGAAAAATAGATTCCAAAGACTCGGATGTTTTGCTAATCGGTGCAGGTGGAGCTGCAAGAGCAATCATAGCAGGGTTTAGCAAGGAAGGGGTTCAAAAAATTACTATCGCAAATAGAACTCGTGAAAGAGCAGAAGAACTTGTCAGATTTGCTCAAGAAATTGGATTGAAATCAGATTATCTTGATCTCCAATCGGCAGGAGAAGTTGCCAACAGATACAAGTTCATAGTAAATGCCACCTCAATCGGATTAAAGGGAATTGGTTGTCCCATATCTACAAGAAATATTACTAAAGACTCCATAGTTTATGACATTGTTTACGTACCAGTAGAAACTCCTTTGATTGAACAGTCAAAGATTCAAGGTGCGACCATCATATATGGGTGGGAAATGCTTCTTGCTCAAGCAATGA
>JBOGQV010000169.1:0-1514 GCA_050749145.1 Nitrosotalea sp.
AGATTAAGTGAGTGGTCAGAAATGCTGTGCATGACCATTGTAGATGAATCAAGATTTTTGTAAATCAGATATGGAATATTGCTTCCACCTATTGGATGAAACGGTCCTGGATGCAAATCTGGTATGACAAGTCTGCAATTTTTGTTTGTAGTCTTGAATAAAATTTGAAATGTAGACACTTTTGATGGCTCTGAGCGTTTCTCCATCAGTGATTCCATCGGTACAGGATCATCGTTTGTCCATGCCGCAAGATATGCCTGCAAGAATGCATGTGTGCTGGATAATTTTCCACTCCCTGCTTTTCTATCGCTAAGCAGAGTCCACATGCTCCCAAGGACACAGAATATGATACCATATTCAATTGCACGAGGATCAGACAACATTGAGACCCACATGTTTGTTGGAACAAATGCAAGAAATACTGCAAGTGGCTGAAGCAGACAGACTATCCAGGCAGTCTTTAGTTTTGCTCCGAGTACAGATGTAAATATTGCAATTCGGAAACTTGCAAACAAGAGCATTCCTTCTGTAATGTAGACTGGAAGCAGTTCAGGTTTTGAAAAGACATAGCTAGAAAGAATACCACCTAGAATTGTTACAAGCCACAAGAGAGTTCCAAATGCGGACATGTGTATTGATTTTGAATATTCAGTCTTGAGAATTTTCGGGTCAAGCAATTGTGTAACTACAAGCACTCCAATTGCAATTGGAATCGCATACATCAGTTGACCAGGGGACTTGAAATAATCAATGTAAGATACTGCAACTATAACACATGCAACTGCAATAGAGATTGCAAGTGAGACATAGTGTGATGTAGGAGTAAATGTTGTTAGAGTGTATCGCTTGTGAATACGGGATACATCATCTGAGCTTTCCGTCATGGCGAGAAGAAGAACTTGAGAATCCACGAAATTCCAATCAAAGATGCAGGTATCGCTACCACCACCTCTGGTTTTAACTTGTATCCCTTAGTCTCATCCTCAAAGAATCTTAGCAGTCCTGCGCTTGATGCTGGTAATGGTGCAGATTTTTTGCTGCTCATAATGTTTCTGCTTCAAGGATCTTTAAATAAATACCTTTTTGTGCCTAGTGAGCCCCAAGTTTCTCTTTAATTGTAATTATCTCGTTCATGGTCTGCAAGATCTGTTTTTGTTTCTCAAAGTCCTTTTCAGATTGTAAGTCAACTGTTAGATCCTTTAATTTTTGATCCAAGTTTTCAATTGCGGTACCACCAGCCTTTTCTGTTTTTGTCAAGATCGATTCAACGTTTTCTTCTTTTGCCTGTTTGCCACAGCTAACACATAACGCGCTACCATTTTTCATCACTCTAACACCCTTGCAATATGGACAAGGATCACTTACCAATGTGGCGCCGCTTAGCAACAGTTCAACTGCTTTTTTTGTAAGATCTTTTGACATGATATCATGTATCCAATCAAATAAAAAAACATAGAGGGATAAACAAGGCTTAATAGTAGGATCGCGACTTTTTATTTCGAATGGCGGTAATC
>JBOGQV010000170.1:0-7192 GCA_050749145.1 Nitrosotalea sp.
GTATTGTATCTCATAGGCATGGCAGTCTCAGAAAAACAGGCAAAAAATATTGCAACACTTAAATCTTGATCTGCCGCATTTAAGCCACTAATGGCATACGAGAATGTAATAATTGCTGTAGTGGTCATCGGAGTTTTAATCTTCGGTGCAAAAAAGATCCCTGAACTTGCAAAAACTTTTGGAAAAGCAAAAGGTGAGTTTGAGAAAGGTAGAATCGAATCAGAAAAAGAACTCAAGGATTTTAAAGATAAAGAAGATCTCAAGTAATTTTCGACATTTTGCCCTCTATCAGTTTTAAAATCACACGTTATTCCCACCAGATATTTTAGTAAAAGTCAGGTTTACTTTAGATAACGCTTTTTTACCCAAGTAAAATAGATACGGCGTGATTAAAAAATCTGAAATTTTAGACATTGTAAGCAAGTATTCAGAGATTACCATTGGCGCACTTGGAAGTCACTCGGCCCTTGAGATAATGGACGGAGCAAAAGACGAAAATTTCAAGACTGTTGTAGTGTGCCAAAGGGGAAGAGAGGTTCCTTACAAGAGATTTGCAAGACTAGCAGATGATATCATCATAGTAAAAAAATTCCAGGATATGTTATCACCCAAGATTCAAGCAAGACTAAGAGATTCTAGTACGATTGTTGTCCCACACAGAGCACTAACAGCATATCTTGGATACGATGGTGTCGAAAACAAGTTCAAGGTACCATTATTTGGAAACAGGGCATTGTTCCAGGCAGAAGAGCGAGCCAACAAGAAAAACCAATACTATTTGTTGCAAAAAGCAAAGATACGATTCCCAAGACTGTTCAAAAATCCAAAAGACATTGACAGACCAGTAATAGTAAAAGTCCAAGAAAAAAAACGTAAGCTAGAGCGAGCATTTTTCAATGTATCATCATATGCAGAATACAAAGACAAGACAGAGACAAAAATCAGACAGGGATTAATTTCAAGAGAGGCACTCAAGACTGCAAGCATAGAAGAGTTTGTCATAGGAACTTATTTTAATTTCAATTATTTCCATACGCCAATATCAAAAGAAGTAGATTTTCTTGGAATAGAGAGAAGACTGCATACAAATCTGCACGACTTTGTTTCATTGCCTGCAAAACAACAACTTGAGACAAACATTGAACTACAAAATATCGAGGTAGGTCACACACCTGCAAGCATCAGAGAATCGCTACTTGAAAAAGTCATTGACATCGGAGACAAGTTTGTCAGTGCTGTGAAAAAAGAATACGCACCAGGAATCATTGGTCCATTTTCTTTGCAGAGTGTTATAACACGTGAACTTGATATCGTAGTATACGATGTGTCACTTAGAGTGCCAGGAAATCCAATTCTTGCCACAACCAGTCCATATACAAAATACAAGTATGGCGAAACTTTTGGAGTTGGACGCAGAATTGCAATGGAGTTAAAAATTGCCCAACAAGAAGGAAAACTAGATCAGGTATTGACCTAGGCTTCCATTTTCTCTTTTAGCAGGTTTTTTCTAACCAAGATCGGAATATTGTAAAATGTTGCAAGTGCTATTGCGTCAGATGCCCGATAGTTACGCATCACAAGATCGTGTTTGCCAGTAAAGTAAACATTGGCACGCAAGACGCTTCCGCTTTCATATACTTTGATTTTTACAAGGACAAGCTCATTGAGCTCTGCAATCTCTTCTACCATGTTGTATATGGTAGGAATTGCGCCTCGTTGGCCCTCAGTAAAGTTAGTGATATGCCTTGCAACCTCTCCTGAAAATGCACGCATGTGAAATTCCTTACCGTCACCTGATCTTAAAATCAAGAGCCCCTCAACGCCATATGGATCCACAAAACCCACATAGGTTATCTTGGTCTCAGCATAGTCAGAATCTTGAGGCTCATCAATCTTCATTATTATAACAAATAGAGATTTCACCAAGATAAACACTTTGGAGAAAATCTGAGATAGAATTTAATGTTAGAGTAAAGACTTGGCACAAGTGGAAAAACAAAAAACACCTGGACGTTCACATATTATTCTCATACTGGTCGGTTTTCTAGCTATTGCAGTATCATTTTTGGCTTATGCAAAAAATGGTAACTTGATAATTACTCCTTCTGCAATGCCTGCCCTGCAGAGACTGGCAGTTGCAACATATTTGGTATTGTTTGCATCCTTTGCATCAATCGGTTGGGGATTATACAAGACATACAAGACAAAGATCACATCTGCAGACTCTACCATTGTATCAATCATTGCAAATGCAATACACAACAAGAGATCAAAACAGATTTTCATAATCAGTGCAATAGGATATGGAATATTTTTTGCATTTACGTCCGGAATAATAATTTACAAACCAGACATTAGCGCAACAGATTATGGATTCCCAAAACCTCCACATGTAGAACTCTCACCATGCTGTGATCTTCCAGGATACATGCCAATGATCTTTGCATTTTTTACAGAACACGTAGGGCTGCAGATAATTCCGTTAAATTTACTGCTACTGGTTGCAGTGTCATTTTTGGTTGGCTTGAACTTTGCAATATCTTCAACTGTATTTTCAATTGCAAAAAGCGGAGGAAAACTTGGTGCATTTGGAGCAGTGACAGGACTTTTCGTAGGTTGCCCCACGTGCGCAGGTACAATTTTTACCATGCTCTTTGGCTTTGGAGCAGGTGCTACAACATTTACTTTATTTTTGACAAGCTTTGAAGCACAGATTCAGACAATTTTTATCGCCATATCAATTCCGGTTCTTCTTACAACACCCATCATAATGGCCAAAAAGATAAAGTCGCAAAATGGAAGTTGTGCAGTAGAGCCTAAACAATAGTTTTTGTCACGCGTGGTCTTTTCCAGTCCCCGATATCATAGCCATCCTGTCGGAGATATTTCAGGGTGAGTTTATACACCAATTCGTCATGGCCTGCATTTTCTAGGATAGAATCCCAACCCACCTGGCCAGTCTGTTCTATTTTTATTTCAAGTTCAGAGGACAAGGTCTTTGCAATATCTCTACATTGATCAAAAGTCTTGCCGTTCTTGTATGCCCTAGTTCGTGAATCACATTTTTCCATGGTACCAGTTATTTCTAGAAGCTAAATAAAAAGATCAAGTATTCAGAGAAAATCATGGAAAATTCATATCTTAATAGACCCTGTACCTTGATCATTTTTCATATTGAACAACCCAAATCCCATTGATGTAATTTTATGGACATTACGACGAGGAGAAGGCGATGTAGTGAATTTGTACAATTACCTCTCAGGACTTATGCAGGTTTCAACTGGAGGAAATTTTCTCAACTTTGGATATTGGGATGATACTACAAAAAATCCGGTGGATGCACAAACGAACCTCTGTAACATAGTCAAAAACATGGCATATCTTGATGATGCAGTAAATGTACTAGATGTAGGAAGTGGCTTTTCAGAACCTGCATTTCTTTGGAAGAAAACTCATCCAGGAATTACCATTACATGTTTGAACATCAACTCAAAACAACTCAAAACTGCAAACAAACAGGCACACATCCAAGGAATAAACTTGCTAAATTCAACTGCGGTCAAGATTCCAGTAGCAGACCAATCACATGATAGAATAATAGCACTGGAATCTGCACAACATTTTAGACCGATTCAGGATTTCATATCAGAGACAAGACGTATCCTAAAAAAAGATGGAGTTGTCATACTTGCAATCCCTGTGCTTTCCAAGCCATCAAAGATGAGCATTACAAAAATAGGCATACTCAAGTTTACGTGGTCCTCTGAACACTATGATATTGAAACAATCAAGAGAACCATACAGAATACAGGCCTTGCGATAGCAGAAATCAAATTTATTGGATCAAATGTATACTTGCCCTTGGCAGACTATTATGTTCAGAATCGTCAGATTCTAAGAAAAGAGATCTTGAAGAGATATCCATCATACGTAGAAAAAATATTATTCAGATCAATGCTAAAGATGAAGCAGGCTGCAATGGATCACACAATTGAATATGCTTTGATCAAGTGTACAAAGTAAACCTTATCAATATAACAAATCCATAACTTTTCATAGCATACCAAATTCCGTCTGGTTGCTATTCTGCGTAGGTTCTCTCTACGCAGAGCCTTTTAATTTTCAAAGACTAGTATTGCATTTTCTCCGTAAGAAATATTATCTCAAAGTAGATAATCTGGGACATGGGACTTTTCAAGAAAAAAGAAGAGCCAGTAGGAACAAAATGCAAAGAATGCGGTCTTGAGCTGCACGATCCAGTAAGGCTTGACAGGCACATGAAAAAGGCACACAAGCACGTATCACAGAAAAACTTTGATGAACCTGGAACCAGCAGTGGCGGAATGTGGTAAAGGTACAAGGCTTGCAACAAAAAAATGAGGTAAACTAGCAAGACATGGTCGCTTTAGATATCATAAACAATTTAGCAAATTTTGTAATCCAGATAATATCAAACACAGGATATCTTGGAATATTCTTTCTAATGGTAGCAGAAAGTGCATTGATACCAATTCCAAGTGAGATAATCATGCCATTTTCAGGATATTTGGCATCCACTGGAAAACTCAATCCAGTTTTGATAATACTTGCAGGTGCGGTGGGAAATCTCGTTGGTTCGCTTATTGCATATTTCATCGGTGTAAAACTTGGTCGCGGATTTATTGTAAAATATGGAAAATACGTGCTTTTGAAAAAGTCTCACCTAGAATGGACCGAGTCATACTTTAAGAAATATGGTGATAGGTCCACATTTGTAAGTAGACTATTGCCTGCAATTCGAACTTACATTTCGTTACCAGCAGGAGTTGCAAAGATGAACTTGAAGAAATTTGTAGTGTATACGTTTGCGGGTTCCATCATATGGAGTGCATTACTGACCTACGTTGGAATAACATTAGGAGATCAATGGACAAAGATTAGACATTATTCAGATTACATTGATGGTGCAGTCATAGTAGGAATAATTATTATAATAATCATAATTGCCAAGAAAAAAATTGGCAAGACAGAAAATAACTAGCGTTCCTTGTATTTGCTTAGCTCTTCTAGCATTATTTGTAATAGTTTTTCGCGGTCAAGTAATACGCATCGAATATCATTTTCTTTGCATGCATCTCCAATTTCCACGTCTTCGGTCACAACAATCATGCCATTGTCACGAGCATAATTTATTACAGAATAATCGCTTGACAGTTTTTTGCCTTCCTCTTTTAGTTTTTTTACGCTAAATGCATCATAGCCAAATTCCTTGAGTTTTGTATCAAATCCATCATACATCTCATCAACTAGAACTTTCATTGAAGTACTCGTTTGGTGCTCATATTATTATGTTAGGATATGAATAAACTATCACGCATTACAAATACTAGAATCTAGTAATCTTTTATTGCCTTGAGCAATTTTGCGTTATTTTCCAAGTGATTCTCAGGGTAACAATCAAGCATTATTCCATTTGTTACATTGTTGAATTTCCAATTACTGCATTGTGTATCATACTCAAACTGGGAATTGTCAAATTTCCAATCAAATCCATTGCGTATTGTCAAGTCCGGATAATTGTGACCACGTACCAGAGTCATCGTATTGGCACGGTAATCCACACTTATTTTTCCATATAATGCGTTAGGATACAGGTAAACTACATGCGGGTGCATTGTAATCGCATCGAATTCTTTTTGCGTGACATATTCATTGTGAAGTACGATCACCTTATCATATTGTAATAAAATATCCGGGTTTTTGTCCACGTTAACATCTGTCAGAGTATAATATCCAAGCGACTGTAAAACATCAACCGCTTTCCCACTTGCAGTATATCCAAGCGGTATCTGTGTGTAAATTATCGATGTTAGACAATTTGAATCGCATTGACCTTCATAATATGAATAAAATTCGTGTTCAGAATATGCAGAAGCAGTAAAAACAGGAATGATTATCACGGATTTTTTTGTTTCATTGCGTACAGAGATTTGGTCCAGTCTTTCTTGGGTTATTTTTGCTACAAAGTGGTCATCAAGGTCAATTGCACCATTTCTAATCAGATATTCAATTCCGTGAATAAACTCTTCATCGGGCAGATTTCCTTGGCTCCAAGAATACGCAATTTTTTTTACAGAGTCAGGCACAGATGAACTATCTACAGTTTCCACCAGATCCTCTACTGGAATGATTCTGTTTTCCACAAGCCATCTCATACCATTAATAAAATCATTATCTGAGATTTCTCCTTGAGACCACCACAATGCATTGTGTTTTACCCAGTGCGGTACAAGATTTGTTTTCGAAGCTGCCTGTGCATTATCAAGATGAAGAAACAGTGAGGTAAGCAAAGCTGTGAGGATTACTAGCAGGATACGTTTCACACAAACATTGACTACATACCGGCTTTAGACATTGCTGATCAATTCTATCAATGCATTTTACAGTCCATAAAATATTCCCGGTTTTTGATTTCGTAGACTTGGTAAACTTTTGCATCAACCTATAGATTATGAAAAATATTAGGTAAGTTTTTGTTCACGAATAAGTGTATATAAGTCCAAATTTTCCTCTATGACATGATAAAGGCAATCAACGCGGCAGGCATACAAAATGATGGAGTGCCGTTCAAAAAACCAACCGTTGAATTGGCAGAACTTACAGAAATTACATCATCTGGACGTCTTACATGGATTGAATGTGTTGTTGACAATATTATTGACGAGGCACCTAAGATTCTAGAAAAATGCGGCATTACAATGGATGCATCTTTGTTATTATCAGGATATGTGTCAAGCTACGAAGACAGAGGAGATACACTTGGATTAATGATTCCATTTGTAGTGCCAGGAAACAACAAGGCACAGACTGCACCCATTTTGATTTTCATGCGAAAGGATCTCATTTTAACAATCCATGATGACTATGGTGGAAAGATTACAAGGTTATACAATTATGCACCGACACTTTTGCGCAAGCTGCCAAAAGATGTAGATACATGGGCGGATAGACAGACAATACTTTTAGCTAGAATCATTGATGAAATATGTGAGTCCAATTTCTCAATATTGCGTCTAATAGTTGAAAGAGCAGAACAGTTTGAAATTGACATTGCTGGTTCAAGACAGATTACAAGAGATATTTCACTGGAACTATCAGATATGAAGACATAGCTATTGACTTTCTTGAATGCAATATGGGCAAGCTATGATAC
>JBOGQV010000171.1:0-4937 GCA_050749145.1 Nitrosotalea sp.
TTCGTTCTGGTCATCACTGTGCACAAGTATTGATGGAAAGACTAGATGTATCTGCAACATCCCGCGCAAGCTTTTATATCTATAATACAAAAGAAGAGGTAGATGTTTTTATCAAATCGCTTAACAGGGCAAAGGAGTTGTTCAAGCTATGAGTAGTGCTGATATTTACAGAGAAATTATTCTTGATTATTACAGAAATCCACGAAACTATGGGAAGATACAGGATCCTGATATTTCACAAAGAGACAGTAATCCACTATGTGGAGATGAACTTGAAATGCACCTTAACATAAAAGATGACAAGGTTGCAGACGTAAAGTTCACTGGAAAAGGGTGTGCCATAAGCCAGGCAAGTGCATCAATGCTTACCGAACTCATCTTGGGTAAGGATTTTGAATATGTCAAAAAACTTGCAAAAGAAGACATTCTTGATAATCTTGGCTTGCATGATCTTGGACCAGCGAGGATAAAGTGTGCCTTACTATCACTAAAGGTTCTAAAATCTGGTCTTTATTCATATCTAGTTGACAAGATGAATGACACTGCATCTGCAGACAAGATAAAAGAAGAAGCTTCAGGTCTTTACTAAATTGTCCGCCTCAAACGTGGCAATACCTCTTCAGATAAGAAAAATAATCTTTGAAAAATTCAATGATACAAATCTGAGATTTACAAATGACGAAATCTTTGAGGTTCTCAAAACTAATGGCCTTGAAAGTTCTGTTACAATTGACGATGTTGAACAATATTTCAACCAATTACGTGATGGGGGACTCATTAGACAAATTGCACAGAACTTTACCACAAACTATTACAAACTATTTGATGCTGTGGAAAAAATAAAATGCAATTCATGCAACCAAGAAGTTTACTTGGGGAAAATGGAACCGCGAGTCTGTCCAAACTCTGAATGCAAGGCAACTATTTAGAACGATATCTTGTGGCAGCTTCTTCCAAGGCTTGAATCATTGGCAATTTGACACCCGTAAGGTATAGCACCAATGCACCGCCTGCAGTGCTGATGTGGTTTACCTTTTCGGCAAGACCATATCTTTTTAGTGCCGCAGTAAGATGTCCACCACTTACGATTGTGGTTGCAAACGAATTTGCAACTCCCCTGAGTAAAGATTCGGTTCCAAACTTGAAATCATCATTTTCAAAAAATCCTGCAGGGCCGCTCATGAATACAGTTCCGGCACTCTGGATTGATTTTAGATAGTATTCAACTGATTTTGGTCCCAAATCAAATATCTGATCACCTTTTACAAGTTCACGAACATCTATTTCTACACGTTTTCCGTCTCTTTCAACTGCAATATCCACTGGTACTGAAAATACGTCTGGATATTCACCAATCAAGGCATGTGCTTTGGACACCACTTCTTCTTCTCTTTTGATTCCAAGTGGGAACTTGATTCTTCCCTGTGCTCTGAGAAATACATTGGCAATCACTCCCGTGAGAAGGACTTGGTCTGCCCTACCGTTTTGGATTAGCTCCTTTATTGCCTCTAGCCTATCAACCACCTTTGAGCCTCCAAGCACCAATACATGTGGCCCCTTGGTAACAGTCATTATTTCATCTAGTTTCCTGACTTCACGCTCTACTAATTTTCCAGCACATGATGGGAGAACATGCGCAAAACCAATTATCGATGGATGTGATCTATGTGAGCTTGGAAATGAATCCAGTACACAAATGTCAAATAATTTTGAAAGTCTTTGCACCATTATTGTTTTAGATGCCTCAGAAGCAGTAAACTCGTAATTTTCTTCTGCACATAATCTCAAATTATCAAGCAGTATGATGTCGCCATCTTTCATGTTTTTAATTTCGCGTTGTGCTTCAGAACCAATTACATCTTCGACATACTTTATTTTTCTGCCAAGTATTTGCTCTAATACTTTTGCATGTTTTTCCATTCCGGTGTAATCCTTGTTGCCAACTCTTCCTTGGTGTGAACCGATAACTACTTTGGCGCCCTCTAAATCTTTGAGAGATTCCGTAGATTCTCTAATTCTACTTGTCTCGATTATGTCCATTGTAACTGGATCTACTGGACAATTCATGTCCACTCTGAGAAATACAGTCTTGCCCTTTGTGTCAAAATCATTAATTGTTAGTATTCTCAATGTCGTTCCTACTCTTGATGTAGTTAAAATCTTTTAGTCATGCTCTTGCTTGGTTAACTTTTATGGCCGATCATTTTTCCACTTGGTATTATGATATTATATGTAATGATACAGACTGGACCTAGGGGGAATTTTTTTGCAGAACTGGATCTTTGACATACGAAGTAGAACATTCTTCTTACTGTTACTAGCTTTTCTGATTCTTCTTTCTCTTGCCGTTACAAAAGCCGTATTTGTCTATGATACAGGATTTGAAACCGCGCTTTCAAAACTTGTGGGAAACCAAGCAATAGATCTAACAATGGATGTATTTACAGAACTTGGCTGGGTCTTGTATCCAATATTTGTAAGCATCATACTGTTTATCATAAAAAGGACAAGGCGCCTTGGGCTTGTTTTACTGCTCTCACTGTTGGTAGGCAGCATGGTTGTTGCCTACATGAGGTGTTATACAGGATATGAAAAGCCTACACTTGACTATCTAGGGGCACATTTGGCATTAAAGTCGGGTGCAGATGTGGGTGTTCCGTGTTCAATCGAGGGCACATTTCCGGCAGGAGCAACAATGCGCACTACAATATTTGCATTTATCATTGGATATGCATTATCTAGAAGATTTCCACGGGGGTGCTATCTTTTATGGATATATCCAATAATGGTGTCACTGAGCAGACTATACTTGTTACAAGAATATCCCCTGACTATACTTGCAGGAGTGGTTTCTGGAATCTTGATTGCAAATATGGTTTGTAAAAAATTAAAGATCGAACTAATCTTTGATAAATCAAAAACCTAACTCTTGCATGACTTTTGAGCTTATCAGAACCATGGCATAATGATCTGCATCATGGCTGTATATCCAGTATCTTACATCGCGCTCTTGTTTTGTTTTTCTTAATCCAAAGTTGAGCTCATTCATAATTGTAAAACCGATCTTCTTTGCAGATTTTTGCTCCTTTGTCATGATTATTCTAAATGCTCCTTTCTGTGTTGCAAAACCAAGTTGTACCATTTGTGATGCCAGATCTGGAGCTTTTCGCTCATCTTCGATCTCAAATGATTGGGCAATTGGCAGCTGTGATGGATGAAAATCCATGATTTTGGTACATGGTTGCTAAATAAAATCTAGTTGGTGACACTTGATACATGTCAAAAATTTGCTAAAAAGATCAAAAATATGTTGAAAATTTTAACTCATATGTCAAATACTGATCATAACAAAAACTTAATCGATTACAAAGGCTCATAATCGCATATGGCATCACTTGAGACACTATTAAAATCACACAGTATGAAAAAAGTAGCAGTATCTAAACTACGAAAACAGATTGAAAATAAACTAAAAATGGCTGTTTCTAAAAAACGAAGATCTTCATCAGGTCTTATTGCTCTGGATAAGAAAAAAGAAGACTTGACAAGGGCCAAAGACCACGCAATGCAGCTTCTAAACCAGCATTTGTCCCAAAAGGCAAGTATTGAGAGGCTAAAGATTGCAGCAGAAGGTAGGTTGCAGCAGGAACAGGACGCAAAAGATCAGGCAACCCAGCAAAGCGAGTATGGTTCTGAAGACAAGAACGCAGTAGCTGAGAGACTAAAGTATATTGATGAAAAAATAGCTGAATTACATTCTGAATTAAAAGAAAGAGACTCTGTTGGCGCAAGACTTGACAAAGCAATTGAATCAAGCCAAAAGGACAAGGTCAAGATTGAAGACCAGTTAAAGAAGCAGGTACATGTCAAGCCTGGTCTGATTGAGCAGCTAAAGTCTGCAACAAAGGAAGAGTCTGTCTTGAGGCCAAAGTTTGAATCATTACTAAAACTTGAAGCACAAGCAAGTAGTGCACTGGCAGTAGTTCAAAAGAAACTAGCAGAACTTGCAGCTATTAGAAGAAAGAAGCAAGCAGCACTTGCAGCGGCAAAACGAAAGAGAATGGCAGCACTTGCAGCAAAGAAGAGAAAGAACAAGGCAAGACAAGTGGCATTAGCGAGAGCAAGAAAAGCAAAGGCAAGAAAGGCAAAACGAAAGCCTACTAAAAAAGCAAAGTCTCGCTCAAAAACATCAAAAAGAAAAGTTACAAAAACTAGCAAGAAAAGACCAACTAGAACTGCCAAAAGAAAAACATCAAAAAGAAAAGCAACAAAGAAAAAATCTAGACGCAAGTAGAATTCCTACGCTTAATTAATATTGAATTAATTTTTCCGTAACGTTATTGTCTCTTCCTCAACGTATTGTTGTAGAAATAACTGAAATGCCAATTCTTAGAAATCCTACTCTTATCTGTGGATTTCCTGGAAGCGGATATGTTGGAAAACTTGCAATTGATCATATTATAGAAGAACTACATGCAATCCCATTTGCAAACATGTTTTCATCATCATTTCCACCGCAGGTGTTGATCCAGCCTGACGGAACAACTGACTTGATGAAAAATACATTTTACTATTCAAAGGGTGAAGCAAACGATCTGGTACTGTTAAGCGGAGATGCACAGCCTGTAACTCCTGAGAGCGAATATGAAATGGCAGAAGAGATTGCAAAAATTTGTGAAAAACTAGGAGTAAAAACAATCTATACTCTTGCCGCATACATCACAGGGGCTTTTTCTAAAACTCCAAAAGTTTATGGAACAAGCACCATTCCACAAATTGTAAAAGATTTTCAAAATCATGGAATCTCATTAATGAATAGCGGAAGCATAACTGGTATGAATGGACTCATCATAGGTGTAGGTAAAAGAAAAGGAATTACCGGAATTTGTCTACTTGGGGAAACATCTGGATATGTTGTTGATGCCAAGGCATCAAAA
>JBOGQV010000172.1:0-2373 GCA_050749145.1 Nitrosotalea sp.
GTTTTCATGTCTTTTAGTTCATTTTCTAATTTGCCAAGAACATCATTTACAGAGTCCAGCATTACCTTTGATTGTTCAGGATTTGGCGCATTCTTTGTCGTTTTTGAGCCAACAGACTGCCCCCCAACGTGTAATTCTTTGAAAGACTCGTCTGCTACCAGTTTTACTGATATTGCTTTTGGCGCTTTTTTTGCCAATACTCCAAATATCATCAGACCTATGCCTGCAACTACCATTCCTGTTATCATGTATTGTAAAACATAGAGTATCTGATGCATGGACGGATAACCCATCTGGCGTAGCATAGATACAGAATTTGTATTTCCAAGAGTCATGGTGCTAACAAATGAATGTGTCATAGAAGTTAACGTGGAAGGCAAATAGGAATGCAATGGAACTGAAATAACTGCAAGTAACATACCTGCAATTACCAACACTAGCCTCATTATACAACAGACAAAATTGAACTTAATATCCACTTGTTTGTATTACGGCCTGACAACATGTACTGGACCATTATTTCCATATTCGAATTTTGAAACATTATGTGTACGGTAAACAAGTAAGAACAGCCTTCATCCAGTTTGAAATTTTACTAGAATTTTATACAGCAACCAAGCAGAATCAACGAGTCTTAAATTATGGACATTGTCAGTTTACAGCATGGATGAGTCAGATATTCGTGCAAATAGAATCCCAAAAGGCTTTTTGCACAAGGAAAGAAAATGCGAAAAAGGCCCATGCAGTAAAGAGGGAATCTATTCTTCAAAACTTGGATACTTTTGTCTTGATCACATACTTGACTATAACATGGTTTGTCCCACCAGAGATTGTCCAAGAAATGGTCTTGCCATGGACAAGCTAGTTTCTAGCATTGAAAAAGACATCAATGGAGACTTGCACCAGATATTTTTGTGCCAATCTTGTAACTATAGACATGATCATACAGTGCATGTGTGATATGCCAAAAAACCAAGTTTGAAAAGAATTAGCTAAATATCCAAAAAATTCTACTGGAGACTTAAGATATCATGGAGACATTTTATGTTCGGCTACCCATAACTGACCAGGCCTAGAATCGTGAGGGTTTTTGTGATTCTCTCACGATAATTACTTTTACCAAAAAATATCATAGTTTAGAAAATGTAAAACCCTAGTGTTTCTCGACATACTTTACAGAGTCTGGCATGACATTGTTGATAGATTTTGAATCTTTTTTACAAGGAGGGCATTCACAGACAAACAGGCCCTGTTTTCCCATACATGTATCATGTTTTCCTTCAAAGCATTTGTAGCACATAACCATAGAGATACAATACTTTAATGGCATCTTGGCCTATTTCTACCCCCCTATTTGTCACAAAATCCACCCAGATCATGCCCAAATTTTTGCCCAAAAAATGGTCTAAAATGGTCAATTTTAGAAAATAGCCATTTTTCCAACTTTATGCTCAAAAGTTAAACCCCCAGTTATTTTTGGCAAGACAGGCATAATGTGATTTTTTCAAAAATGACCAATTTTAGGGGGGGGTGTAACACTTGAGCGTGCTAATAGCCGCCAAGGGTCAAAACACCCCCATTGTCCAGTAAGAGTTCTGTTTTCTTTTTAGTCCCTGAAGAAAAGCTAAACCCTGCGTTTTTGGCCCAAATTTTCGGAATCAAAAATATCACAAAATATTATCACCATATCCACGCATGAAAAATTCAGAAACTTGGACCGGTTTTATGGTACAAACCAGGGGGTCTTGGACCAAAAGTTGGCAAAAGATGTCCAAAAAAGATGTTAGTGATTTATTGAAAATCTTGTTGATTGTGCCAATTGTATGTAGTTCTATTTGTTCAAGTATTTCCAATGCTGTGCTACAATCCCTTTTTTCGACAGCAGTTGCAAAATCAAACCCCAGTTTTATAGCCGCTGGAATCAGGTCCTTTACCCTGTCAAGATCTTGGCCCTCTTTTTTCATCCCTGCTCCTAGTGCACATGACTTTCAATTGTCATACATTGCACATTCTGAAACAGTAAGCGGTTCGTGGATACGTTGCCTCTAGTCGATTAGCTCAATTTTTCCAAGAATATCATCTAGTTTTTGAGCATGAAGACTCTTAGTTTTTCAAAATATTGTGATACTTGATATTTTTGTCAAACAGTGGCTGTAGTTACCATTTCTGGAATTTTTTCTCGGGCTTGGACAATTTCTATCTCTACTGTTTCTAGTGGGTCATCTACCACATTTCGTTTGATTGAGAACATCTTTGGTTTATCAAAATCTTTAGTGCAGTCGGGACAAGCATAAACCAGAACCCTATATTCATTGGGAGCTTTTGGGTTTGAAAGGCGAGGATAGTAAACTAATCTACCCCCACAATCCACGC
>JBOGQV010000173.1:0-2282 GCA_050749145.1 Nitrosotalea sp.
GGCCCAGTACGAGCGTCGCTTCAATGATGCCATTGCCGTCATCCAAAAGAGAATCGCCGAGGCCGAACCGGGGAAACCGATGGACACGCCGACGAAGCTTCTTCTCCCGGATCTTGGTTATTGTCAGGAGTGGATCGGACAAACCAAGGAAGCACACGAAAGTTTTGCCCGCGCCGTTGCCGCCATCAAACCGACGCCTGACAGCGTCGTTGTGGCTGACAGTCTCGGAACGCCCGACGTTCTCGCATTGGCCTACGCTGGTCTCGGCGACAAAGACAAGGCGCTCGAACAGGCGAAGCGTGCAGTTGCTGATTATGCGACCGACGCCATCCAGAAACCGAACGCCGAAACGGTCCTCGCCCAGATCCAGGCGCGGTTCGGGGACGCCGATTCAGCGATCGCCGCAATTCCGCACCTTCTCGAAGTGCCCGCCGGAATCACCGTCTCCGATCTGAAGTTCAATCCGCTCTGGGACCCGCTGCGCAAAGATCCTCGCTTTCAAAAGTTGTGTGAGGAAAAGCCGAAGTGAAAGGGAATTTCTTCTCCGAACTAAAGCGGCGCAACGTTTACAAGGTCGCGGTCGCCTACGGAGTGGTGGGTTGGCTGGTCATCCAGGTGACCGCGACAATCGTCCCTGCCCTTCATCTTCCCGATGGCCTAACGACTGCAGTAGTGGTGCTGGTGTTGGTCGGCTTTCCGATCGCGCTGGTTATTTCCTGGGCGTTCGAGATGACGCCGGAGGGACTGAAACGCACTGCCAACATTTCGGCCGATGAAGTTCAATCCATGCCCTACTGGAGCAAAAAGAAGTTCGCCGCGTTTGTCGTCGGTGTCGCGGTCATTGCGGGTGGATTGTTCGCCTACCAATTGCTGCGTGCGCCAAGATCTACAACCGTCTCCAAGTCCGACAACAAATCGATTGCGGTGCTGCCGTTTGTCGATATTAGCCCGGCGAAAGATCAGGAGTATTTTTGCGACGGCATCAGCGAAGAAATTCTCGACACCCTTGCGCAGGTTGAGGGTTTGCGCGTCGTGGCGCGCACTTCGTCATTTTCATTCAAAGGCAAGAATTCCGATGTGGCCGAGATCGCCCAAAAATTGAACGTGCAGAATGTTCTCGAAGGCAGTCTGCGTCGCGAAGGTAATCGTATTCGGGTCACAGCGCAGTTGATCAACGCGCGCGACGGTTTTCATCTATGGTCCGAAACTTACGAGCGCGAATTGCAAGGTGTGTTCGCGGTTCAGGACGAAATCACGCGCGCGATTGTCGATGCCTTGAAGGTCAAGCTCGCAGTCGCTGTCCCCGCCCATCGGGATCTAGACGGTGAAGCGCACGATCTTTATTTGCAGGGTCTCTATTTTTCGAACAAGAGCGACGAAGCAAACCTGCGGAAAAGTCTCACCTTGTTCCAACGCGCACTGGATAAAGATCCAAATTCGGCGCGGGCTTGGGCCGGAATTGCAAAAGCATGGGACTGGTTGTCGGACGCATATATGAACCCGCTGGATGCGTTTCCGTTGACGAAAGCTGCGGCCTTGAAGGCGATCGCATTGGACGCAAACAATGCCGAAGCCCACGTTTACCTGGCGGACGTCAAGCGCGTGCTTGATTGGGACATGGCCGGCGCCGATGCAGAGCTGCGGCATGCGTTGCAACTCGATCCCAACTCGGCCTCGGCGCATTTGTTTAGTTCACTGAACGCCCTGACCCAAGGAAATCCTGAAGCAGGCGCTGCGCACATGCGAGAGGCCGTGAAAGCGGACCCGCTTTCGCCTCTCATCGCCAACCTCTCGGCGGAAGCATATCTCCTACGGGGTCAATACGACGAGGCAATCGCGGAGGGAAAGCGTACCCAGGAGCTCGATCCAAATTACATTTACCAAACTTCAGTTATCGCCGACGCCTACCGCGAGAAAGAAATGTATGACGAAGCGATTGCGCTGTTCAAAAAAGCACAAGAAATGACCGGAACAGCGCAGCCGGGGCTTGCCGTTACCTACGCGCGAATTGGCCGGCAGTCAGAGGCGCGCCAAATTCTTGAAGAATTAAAAAAAACCGCGGCGACCAAGTATCTGCCAAAGGAAGAAATAGCCGCGGTCTATGTAGCGCTGGGTGAGAAGGACGAAGCTTTCAAATGGTTGAATCGCGCTTGTGACGACCACGGCGGCGCGCTCCACGCGATTGGCCTGCGTCCAGTGTTTCGGGCGCTCCATTCCGACCCTAGATTTGCCGATATCTTGCGCCGAATCGGACTTGATCCCGCAAAGGTGCTGTCACAGCC
>JBOGQV010000174.1:0-2046 GCA_050749145.1 Nitrosotalea sp.
TTCCACGGCTGGTCGTAGGCCTCCATGACGTAATAATCGTAACCGTGTTCGGACGCATAGGCGATGAAGCTGCGGACGAAATACGCCTCGTCGGCGAGCGAGGCATTGGCGCCCTCGCGGGTGCGGCCGTCCGACGGCCAGCCGACTTCGCCGATCACCATCGGCTTGTCGGGAAAGCGCTTGTTCAGCTGGGTGACGCGATCGATGCAGAATTGCAGTGCGTACTTGACCGGGATGCCTTCCCAATAGGGCAGCAGATGGATGCCCATGAAATCCACGTGCTTGGCGAGTTCGGGATATTCCAGCCAGACGTGCCACGGCTCGGCCGTGCCGACCTTGATGCGCGCTGGCACCGCCTTGCGCACGCGGTCGAGATACTTGGCGAGATCCGCCGCTTTCTGGTCGCCGCGCAGGATGGCTTCGTTACCGACGAAGACGCGATCGATGACGCGGCGATTGGCGCGAATGACCTTGATCGCGTCGGCGATTTCTTTCTCGTTCGCGGCCGCGTCTGTGCCGATCCACAGCCCTAGCGAAACCGTAATGCCATGCTTGCGCGCAATCGCCGGCACCTGCGCCATGCCGCCTTGCACGGTGTAGGTGCGGATGCGGCCGGTGTAGTCCTCGAGTTGCGCCATGTCGGCGTTGATGCGCTCGGCCGACGTCTCCGCCTGGTCGGCGCCGGTGTAGAGATGGCTCGGGCTGTAGGAGAGGCCGCGGATCTGCCCATCGAGATCGGGCGCGATCACGGCATAGTCGCGGCTTGCCCAAAACAGCACGCTCGCCCCCACGACAAGCAGGAGCGCCACCAGCATGCGCAGTGAGCCAGACGCCAAACGCATCGAAACCCGTCAGTTCTTCGAAATGCCGCGGACTATTTCACTTTGAGAAGCGTCATATCGAACACGAGCGTCTGGTTCGGAGAGATCACCCCACCCGCACCGCGCTCGCCATAGGCAAGGTTCGAAGGGATAACGAGTTCCCACTCATCGCCCTCTTTCATCAAAGAAAGCGCTTCGACCCAGCCGGCGATTAGCTTTCCTGCCGGAAATTCGGCCGTCTGGCCCGGCTGTGTCTGATCGAACACGGTGTTGTCTATCAGCCAACCCTTGTAGGTGACCTGGACGACGTCAGTGGACTTGGGCGTCTTGCCTTTACCCGTCTTGATGACGCGGTACTGAAGGCCCGATGGCCGCGTCACCACGCCCTGCTTGGTGGCGTTGGCTGCCAAAAATGCCTGGTTCGCGGAAGCACTGAGATCGCCAGCCATTGCACCCTCACTGATAGTAAGACCCATAAAAGCAGCAGCGACTGCCGCCAGAATCGCTAAGCGCATCGGTTTCTCCTGTAGTCCGGCGGTGACGTCCGCCCCGCGGAAGACCAGATAGACCAGTCAGATGTGGCGAATTGTGGGCCGCGTCGAGAGCGCATTTCGGCGCAGGCTGGGCTTAGAAAAGATCGCGCTGACGGGGCATGGTTGCCTTGAGCGGTTCCACAAGCTCCGGCCCGTCATTTGCGGCCCGATTGATGCCGAGGCCCACCGGATACGCGTCGAGGAGGTCGCCTTGCGCGGGGCGCACGAGCGCTTTGGCATTTTCTGGCGTACCAGAAAGCCAGGTCTCCCTATCCGCGGGCATGACGATCACCGGCATGCGGTGATGCAGCTTGCTCAGTTCGGCATTGGCGTCGCTGGTGATGATGGCAACAACGTCTCCCTCCCAAATGCCCGCCATCGCAATGGGCTCGCCATTCTTCGGACGAATGAAATACGGCTGCTTCGGACCTTTACCGTGATCCCGCCATTCGTAAAACCCGGTCGCGGGTATCAAACAGCGTCGATTGCGAAACGCATCGCGAAAAGACGCATTCGTGTCCACCGTCTCGCCGCGGACATTCATCAGCGGCCGAGCCATTGAGCGAACGGGAAAGCCCCAGCGCAACATAACGAGCCGCCGCTTGCCATTCTCGCTGATGATGGTTGCGATGTTCTGCCCCGGCGCGAGATTGTAATGTGGCGGCAGCTCGATGCGGGGCTCGACGCCGAAC
>JBOGQV010000175.1:0-8861 GCA_050749145.1 Nitrosotalea sp.
CTTGTGGCCAACATGAAATTGCAACAATTGGATTCTATGGTGGTGGAGGAAGATTTGGAAAAGACATGTATCCATTGTATACCATGTCACTTGGAGGAAGATCTGATGAAGATACTACACTTGGACATTCATGTACCAAAGTTCCAGCAAAAAGAGTCATCCCGACAATTCTCAAAATAGTGGAGATATTCAAATCTGAAAAAAAATCTGGTGAAACACTTGACTTGTGGATTCGCAGAGTAATAGAAGGAAACGGGGGTCCTAACATAAAATCACTTGAAACTATCAAAGAAATGCTCAAGTCTGTCGTATCTGCTCCAACAAAAGATCAAGATGAAGACTTTTACGCAGATTATGGAAGCGACGGAAGCTATCATGCCAAAACAGGAAGGGGCGAATGTGCGGCTTGAGCAAAGAAAAAATCACTCAAGTTACAGTTGATGCCGACAAGCTGCGTTCTGAAATACGCGACAAGAGTGTCAAGGTTCTTGACATAAGAAAGGAAGATGATTACAAACAAGGTCACATCACTGGTGCAATCAACTTGCCACTTGCATCACTTTTAGCAGATGATAGCCCAGAAAAAGTTCTCCAGTATGCACAATCATTTGGAATTGGCGATGAGACTCCAGTTGTGGTATATGACGATACATTTGGAGCACTTGCATCAAGGGTTGCCTGGACACTTGAATACATTGGTCACGAGAATGTCTCTTTACTTGATATTACATATGGTACATGGAAAAAACTCGGACTAGAGACAAGCTCTGAGACACCGTCTACTGTAAAAACAACCCATTCTCTAAACCTACAACCTCAAATTCTTGCAACTTCAGATTATTTGGTACCTGCCAAAGAAAAGGGCGCAATTCTGGTTGACAATAGAGAGCGACTAAACTTTTTAGAGCAACATATTCCTGGTGCAATAAACATTCCATACCGAATGTTGGCGTCTGGACAAAACATACTACGACCAAAAGATGATCTCAAAAGGCTGATGCAAAACAGAAACATCAATGCCGATTCTGAAATTATAACCTATTGTGGAAGTGTTGGGACGCTCTCAGGCCTTGGATATTATGCACTAAAGTCATTAGGGATGAACAACGTCAAACTATACGTCCGCTCATTCAAAGAATGGAAGTCTCTTGAAAAACCCATAGAAAAGCAAAATGATGCAAACTATTGGGACTTATCTGCAGAATAAATCTAGTAACTCTGTCCGGCTTCGGTTCTAAGCTTCTTTGTAATCATCATCTCGATGTTGTCAAAGAGCTCAACCATCTTGTGTTTGTTTGCTTGGAGATATTCTGCACCCTTGTCAGTAAGTCTGACCCTGTACAATCTAATGTCTCGATGTTCTTCAAAAAAGTATTCAATCATCTGTCCGCCTTTTTTTGAAGGCTCGATGAACACATCTAATTTTGAAATTATTTCTGTAACGTCACCCTTCTCAATTGCAGTCTTTGCGCCTTGCACTGCCTCGTTTATCTCCTTGAGATTTTGTATAACAAGCGGTTGTGGTTTTTTTGCAGTTCCAAAAAAGCTCTTCTTTTCAACACCAATTTTCTCTGCAAGTTCTGGAACTATCTCATACTCTTCGACTTTTTGTAATCCTAGACTTTTCTCTGTCTTGATGAGTAAACCCTTTTCAATTAGTTTTCTTGCAGCATCCTCTACTTCGAGTTTGCCTACCATTGTAGTCCAGACAATCTGTCCTACTTTGTGGTAACCTTGTCTTACTGATTCTAAAACTACAACTTCGATAATTCTTCTGTATCCTTCATCTGTTCTAATGTTTTCAAAGTCCTTGTCCTTTACTGCCTTTTTGGCATTTTTGACATCGACTTCAATTGAGCGTTTGAGTGCTTCAATTGATTCTGGTATGTGATTCAAAAGAGCATGATAACATGCCTTGTTGTACCATGACATTCCATCTGTTGAGTTGGAATCAATTGCCTTTTCTACACTGTCTAAAGCTTTTTCGTAATTTTTCTGTCTATAGTAAATCAAGCCTTTCAAGTTCCAAGCTTCAGCATTTGTAACATCAATTTCATGGACCTTATTGTAGGACTCCATTGCGCTTGACAGGTCATTCATGTGAAAACGGGTGTATCCAAGCTTGAGCAATGATGGTATGTGTGTAGGGTCAACTCGTAATGCATCCTCAAAGGCTCTGGCTGCCTCATCCATCCTCTCGTCTGCCATGAACGAGACTCCCTTCTTGAAGTGCTTGTTTCTGTTATAGTTTGGATCTGTTAGTTTGGTATTGGATGATGATTCCTCTGGCACGTTTGCCTCTGATTTTCTTATCTCAGTAACTTCCTTTTTATCGCCAAATAGTTTCTTCACGTCATCAAAATGTGGATTAGCCGTAGATAAATAGATTAGTTTGAAAGATAAACAGGTAGAAAACCGATTTCCAAGTATCTAAAAATTCACAAATGGGCTTTATATCATATTGAAAATACAAAAATACTTAGGAATTATACGTAAAACATGTCATCAAAAGATAACACTATAGAGGTATCTGGCGAGTCACCCTTCAAACTATCATCGGGTGTCTTTGAGGTACAAATTGCAATATGTGAAGCTCCGCCGTCACTTGATGATGTCAAGCGAAGAAGTTTTCATGCACTATGGAAGGAAAACTTTCATCTACGGGTTAAGGAAAAACAATTCTCTCAAGTACTAGGATCTGCAAAAAATCCTTTGCCTGATTCTGTATTTCAAAGAGGAACTGTCTGGGTTGTTGTAATTGATCAATTCTCTTCTATTCACTCAAGTTTTCAAGTTGATGTGCCACGAACTGCAAAGTATGTGGAGAATCAACACGAACCAGAACCTGTAACACATTCTACAAAATCTGATGTGGATCATTCTAGATCGAAATCTACTGTTGAATATTATTCTGGTGAAAGAGGTTCTCGCGGACCCTCTGGTCCGATGGGTCCGGCAGGCCCTATGGGCCAAGCAGGTCCAATGGGTCCAGCTGGAGTACCTGGCCCCATGGGTCTTATGGGTGTACAAGGAGACAAGGGCCCACCTGGTCTTTCTGGTGATAAGGGCGACAAGGGTCCTCGTGGTCCACCTGGAGACAAGGGTGATAGAGGAGACAAGGGTCCAATTGGTGACAAGGGAATCACTGGTGATAAGGGTCCACTAGGTCCTTCAGGTCCGCCCGGTGACAAGGGTCCACATGGCCCCGCCGGTGACAAGGGTGATAGAGGAGACAAGGGTCCAATTGGTGACAAGGGAATCACTGGTGATAAAGGCGCACAAGGTGACAAGGGTTCTCGTGGTGATGAGGGAGAAAAAGGTGAGAAGGGCGATAAAGGCGACAAGGGTGATAAAGGTGATAAAGGGTTAACTGGAGAAATTGGGCCGCTTGGAGAAAAAGGTTCAACAGGTCCTCCTGGTCCACAAGGTGATAAAGGAATCATTGGTCCTCCGGGTGAACAAGGTCCAAAGGGCCCTCTTGGTACGCCTGGTGACAAAGGGTTGCCAGGTCCACAAGGTCCACAAGGTGACAAGGGATTAACAGGTCCGCAAGGTCCTCTTGGAGAAAAAGGTCCACAGGGTCCGCAAGGTCCTGCCGGTGAAAAAGGTCTTACGGGAATTCCAGGTCCACAAGGTGAAAAAGGTTCAAGAGGATTATCGGGTCCAATTGGTGAACAAGGTCCACGTGGGACGCCTGGTCCAACGGGTCCTCCAGGTCCCCAAGGAATTCAAGGTCCACAAGGTGAAAAAGGTACAACAGGTCCACTAGGTGTACAAGGAGACAAGGGTCCTCCGGGAATCCAAGGTCTGCCAGGTCCAGTTGGTCCGTTGGGTCCACAAGGTCCACCTGGTGACAAGGGACCACAAGGTGTACAAGGTCCACAAGGTGACAAGGGATTAACAGGTCAGCAAGGTCCACTAGGCGATAAAGGACAACAAGGCCCACAAGGACAACAAGGCATTCCTGGTGAACAAGGTCCACGTGGTCCTCCAGGTACACCGGGAGACAAGGGCCCTACTGGATTTTCTGAGCAAGAACGTGCATTGATAACTCAACTGCTTGAGATTTTGTCTTCGAAAAATGTGTTGACAACTGAGCAGCAAATAAAATTGATGAGTTTTCTTTACTAAAAATATCTTCAAATAACTCAAACTAGTTCTCAATTAACATGAGCACATCAAAAGAAAAAATAGAATTCAAAATGCTAGATCATCAAAGAGTTGGCGAAGAACATGTCACTTTCAAGCTTGAAGATGGAACAATGGTCAAAGTAAAAGTTGATCTGGATAGAGTTGGAATTGCTACTAATTACAAAAATCCTGATGGCACACCACACTATGCAGTCAATGCATCGCTTAAGCTATCTATAATTCCTAATGAAAGAAAATTTTTCGTAGAACCTGATGCAGTGAAAGCAAAATCACCATCTCCACCGGGTCAAATGTTTAGCTAAAATATTGCAAATTATCGCCTACTAGAAGCGATAATCTGTTTAAAATTTTATCTTCGTCTTTTTGGAGCTGCTCTTTTTGCTTTTCTTGTAGCTGATCTTCGCTTTGGAGCTGATCTTCTCTTAGGAGCAGATCGCTTTGGTGCAGATCGTCTCTTTGGAGCACTACGTTTTGGAGCTGATCTTCTCTTAGGAGCAGATCGCTTTGCAGCTGATCTTTTCTTTGGAGCTGATCGTTTTTTAGCAGCCCGTGTTGTTCGTTTTGCCATTACCAAATTGTTGTGTTTACTTGTTTTTCTATAGTGACGCTTAAGAAAATTACACTAAATGATAAGTTCTGTACACACATTTTTTTTATAAAAAATTAATTTTTTGATAAAAATTTAGTAAACTGATTCTGCAGATGGTCTTCTTCCTTGTAACCATGATGTTTGTCCGCACTCTGTGCATTTGTATTGTCTTCTTCTTTTGTATGTCGCCATGTTTGGCATGAAAATAATTTCTTGTTTTGTTTTTGAAAAACATTTCTTGCACCATCTGTATTCAGCTTCTTCCACACTAGTAGAAAATATTTATCGCACAAAAGAGTTTTTGCTATCTTGCTTTAATTATTGTAAGTACATCTTCATCTTGTAACACGTGACTGATGCCTACTCGTTGTCCTCCAAACTTTACACTTTTCCCCCACACCAATGCATATCTGAAATCTTTCTTGAGGTCACGGTGAAGCTTATTACAAATATCAAGCACTGTGGACTTGTCCCTTATTATCAAGGGCTCCTTAAAGTCCGTTTCACCACCTTTTGGCCTCATGTATATTCTGATAAAGTCTAGTCTCTCAAATATGGCATCTTTTAGCGCTGTTATGTTTATGTCACTGTCTGCTGATATTGGAACAAATTTTGATTTTGATTTTTCTTGTAGTTCGTTTACAAAGCCTTGGTTTACAAGATCAATTTTGTTCATTACGGTAAGGGACTGGACATAAAATTTGTTACCTGATATGAAATCTGTAAGTTGGTCTGAATCTACATCTTCTCTTACTAGTACTCTGCCGTTATTCATCCCGTACAATCGTAATATGTCCTTCATCAAACTAATTGACATCTTGGTGAGTGGAACCTGCTGGCTTACTGCGAGTCCTCCATCTCCAGTTTTTTCTATTACAATATCTGGAGGTTTTTGATCAAGTCTTATTCCAATATTTCCAAGTTCTGTCCTGATGACATCTTCAAGATATGGCTGGAATACATCTAAAATTATTAAAACCAAATCTGCACTTTTTGCAACTGCCAAAACTCTTTTTCCAAGGCCCTTTCCAGTTGATGCACCCTTGATAATTCCGGGCAAGTCAAGCACTTGGATCCTAGCACCACGATGTTCCATCATTCCTGGAATTACTGTTGTTGTAGTAAACTGGAATGCACCCACTGCTGATTTTGCACCTGTTAATTTGTTGAGTAGTGTTGATTTACCAACACTTGGGAGACCAATGAATACAACTGTTGCATCACCCGTTCTTTTTACATCAAAACCTGCAGAGCTTCCACTTGATCTTGATTTTACATCCTCTTGCTCTCGTTTTAGCTTGGCAAGCTTTGCCTTGAGAAGTCCAACATGGTGCTCAGTAGCTTTGTTGATCTGAGTCTTTGACATCTCATCTTTAATGGACTGGATTTTTTCTGGGATTCCCATCTGCAGAATTGGTAATATCTTACTGAATAAAATCTTATTACTTGTGTTTACATGCGATTTTCTTTTTTGCGCCTATGTTTTGATGTACTGAAGAAACATGTTGCCAAAGTAAACTGCTGCAAATGCACTGGCAGTCCTTGCTATACTCATTGAGATTACAAATTTCTTGAAATTGTATTTCTTTACTCCTGCAATGACTGTTACAATCTCTGTCAATATTGGTACCAAACTTAGAGCAAAAATTATACCCCATCCGTACTTACTTAGCCAGACAAAGCTCTTCTGCTGATGCTCTTCTCGGTGTGTTTTTCGCAAGATCTTGTACACTTTACCACCGTCATAGCCTACGTAGTATGTCAAAACTCCGCCAATGACTGAACCAACTGACATGACGATAAACACCATTATCTCACTTTGACCATCTAGGAGTAGTGCAGTGGATGTTACCACAATTGGAAATGGAACAAACGATGCAAAAACTGCATTAAGGAAAAGACCTAGCAATCCATACTTTACAAAAAAAGGATTTTCAAGTATGGGTCTTAGAAAGTCAATCAGCATGAACTAGGTCAATTTTAACCTGATAATAGAGCTAACTGATTTTTTTAAAACATGCCTAGATTTTGGGATCTTTTTTGCTGGCTGATCTGGAATATAGTATATCATTTTCCTTTTTGATGTATACAATTCTACTTGCTGGAATTGTCTCAAAGTTTTCAGACAATTTTAGAAATTCTTCAAGTGACACTTCCCTTGTTTTGGAAAAATCAGTGTATCCTATTTGATATGATTCTGGATTGTCATTGTATAACGCATTGCTGAGAATGTCTGCAACTTTTCCCTTTCTTGTCATATGTATATTGCACCTCAAAACTATTTTAGATAGCAGTTATTATGACCCACGTCATATGTGATTTTGATGAAACCCAAGATCTTTGCAATAGACATTGATGGTACAATCACTGACAACAAAGGAGGCAGGGTTGATCTTGACGCACTTGCAGCTCTGAGATATCTTGTAAAACTTGGACACAAGGTCATCTATGTTACCGGAAGATCATCTGTTGAGGCCTATATCTTGTCTGTATTTGGAGGAACCACAAGAATTGCAGTTGGAGAAAATGGTGGAATAATCACTACAGGTCCTGCAGAACACAAGCTAATTGGAAATAAACAAAAATGTATTGACGCTTTTGAATTCCTAAAAACAAAAATTCCAGAAGCAATAGAAAAGCCAGTCTTTCCAAGAATCACCGAAGTGGTACTAGAGAGAAATTTCGATGTAAACCTGGGCAAGAAACTTTTTGCCGAAAATAATCTTGATGTAACTTTAACTGACAGCCAATATGCATATCATATCAATTCAAAGGGTGTAGACAAGGCAAGTGGCTTTTTAGAGATAATGAACATGTTTTCTGCAAAAAAAGAGGATATTATTGCAATCGGGGACAGTGAAACTGATGTTCCTCTCTTCAAATTGGCTGGAACAAGTGTAGCACTTGGAAATGCACCTCAAGATGTCCAGTCCAAGGCAACTATTACAGTGCAGGGGCATGCAGGTGATGGCATGATTGAAGCATTAGAGGCAGTCCAGCTGAAACTATTGGTAGACTGATGATATCATGACACTACGACTAGTTTATGACGAAATCAAATTAGGTGTAAAACAGGCCTGTGATGCACTAGGTTACCCGGAAACTGATTTTGACTTGTCTGAAGCATCAAGACCCGAGTTTGGGGATGTAAGTTGTAATGCCGGATTTTTACTTGCAAAAGCACTCAAGAAAAGACCATTTGATATCGCACAAGCAATTGCAGAGCAATATAAAAAAAATCTTGGAACATATGTATCTGAAGCGTCTGCACACAATTCGGGATATCTGAATTTTACTGCAAACTATCAATTGCTTATTCCTAAAGTAATCTACTCTTCACTACTTGCAAATTATGGTGCAGTGGATATTGGAAAAAAATCAAAGATGGTAATTGAACACACTAGTGTAAATCCAAACAAGGCTCTCCATGTTGGACATGTGAGAAACGTTATAGTTGGTGATACAATTGCACGAATCTTACACAAGGCGTCATACGATACTAGTGTACTAAATTATGTAGATGATTCTGGATTGCAAGTTGCAGATATCATAGTTGGTTTCAAGTATGGTGGATATTCTGACAAGGCTCCAGAGGGACAAAAGTTTGATCACTATTGCGGAGACGTAGTGTATGTGAATATAACAGAACGATATGAAACCGACAAGGCTCTTGCAGAAATGCGTTCACATGTCCTAAAAGAACTCGAGGAAGGCACGTCAGAGATTGCAAGATTTGGAGATGATCTTACAAGACGGGTTCTTGAAGAGCAACTCAAAACATGCTGGAGGCTTGGTGTCACATATGACTGCCTTAACTTCGAGTCCCAGATAGTTCACTCTAACCTATGGTCAATTGCATTTGAAAAAATGAAATCAATGGGAATAACAGAACTTGAAAAAGAAGGCAAGCTTGCAGGCTGCTGGGTTATCAAGACCGAGTCTGATGAGGAGGACAAGGTTCTGGTCAGAAGCAACGGGACTGCAACCTATATCGCAAAGGACATACCATATGCAGCATGGAAGCTTGGGATACTGCCAGACCCATTTCATTACAAACAGTATACTGTACAAAAGACAGACCGGGTTTTGTGGCAGACAACACTTGATGAAAAAGACACCA
>JBOGQV010000176.1:0-5195 GCA_050749145.1 Nitrosotalea sp.
ATTGAGGTCAGAGAACTAAATGATGGACCATTGGATAGAATTTACTATTTGCAAGAGATGATTACGCGCCCTCCAAGAGACATACGCGCCATATCTGTTGGAGACCAGTTGATCGCTGCAATGTATAGAACGTCTACAGGGGGTTTTAAGACAAACATTGCTCTAGGAGCAGAACCAATTGCATGCGAGATTACAAAGGAATTGGAAGACATTTGCATGAAAGCGTCAAAGGCAGTAGGAGGCGGAATCCTCGGAATTGATATCATGGAAGACGAAAAGCGTGGATTTGTGGTACATGAGGTAAACAACACAGTGGAATTCAAAGGACTGGCAAAAGTTGCCAAAAAAAACATCCCAAAAGAAATGATCGATTATGCAGTAAACTGTGCCAAGCGATAAATTCCAAAGCTTGAAAAAAATTTTAGAGTTTAAATTATACTACATCATGGTAGGAAAGTATCAATGAAAGTTGGTGTAGTAGGAGCATCAGGATATGTCGGTGGAGAAATTCTCAGGTTACTTGTAAGTCACCCACATGCAGAAATTTCCATGGTAACTTCAAGACAATATGTTGGAGAATACATCTCTAGAATACAACCAAGTTTGAAAGGATTTACAGATATGACATTTTCAGAACTCGATTACGATAAACTAACAGACAAGTGTGATTTGGTATTTACAGCAGTACCACATGGAACTGCAGTAGATATTGTAAAGGCACTCTATGACAGAGGAATGAAAGTAATTGATCTTAGCGCAGATTATAGATTGCACAATCCAGCAGATTATGATAAATGGTACGGCTGGCAGCATCCACATCCAGAGTTACTAGAAAAATCAGTCTTTGGAGTTCCAGAACTCCACAGAGAGGAGATAAAAAAATCTCAGATTGTATCATGTCCTGGATGCATGGCAGTAACATCAATTCTAGGATTATACCCATTGATCAAAAAGAAAATTATTGATACAGAACACATCATAGTTGATTCAAAGATTGGTTCGTCTGGTGCAGGTGCAGGAACTGTTTCAGGTACACACCATGCTATGAGGTCAGGTGTGATCAGACCATACAAGCCAGCAAAGCATAGACATACCGGAGAAATAGAACAAGAGCTAAGTATTGCAAACGGCGGTAAAATCAAGGTATCAATGAGTCCACACGCAGTAGACATTGTAAGAGGAATTCTTTGTACAAATCATGTCTTTCTTAATCAACCAGTAAGTGAGATGGACTTGTGGAAGATGTATCGTGAACAATACCAAAATGAAAAATTCATCAGACTTATTCGTGACAAGAAAGGATTTTACAAATTTCCAGATCCAAAGTTTGTGGTAGGCTCTAACTTTTGCGATGTAGGATTTGACATTGATGAAGACAATAACAGAGTTGTAGTTCTCTCAGCATCAGACAACCTCATGAAAGGCGCAGCAGGATCTGCCATTCAAAACATGAATGTCATGGCAGGATTCAATGAGATGGAAGGAATCGCATATTCTCCGTTAACTCCTGTGTAAAAAATGATTACAATAAAAATAGGAGGAAGCGTGGTAGATGGTCTTCATCCCACTACAATATCAGATTTAAAAAAAGTTTCAGAAAATGAAAAACTCATCATAGTACACGGAGGAGGAAAAGAAGTAACAAAAATTTCAGAGGCCTTGGGAAAAGAACAAAAATTCATTGTCTCCCCAGGAGGAATCAAGAGTAGATTCACAGACAAGGAAACTGCAGAGATATTCACAATGGTCATGTCTGGAAAAATAAACAAGATGATAGTTGGCATGCTCCAAAAGCATGGAATTAATGCAGTTGGCCTTTCAGGGGTAGATGGTAAAATAATACAGGCTGAACGAAAAAAGAAATTAATCGTAATGAACGAAAAAGGTCGTAAGATGGTAATAGATGGAGGATATACAGGAAAAATACAAGATGTCAATGCAGGACTGATTCACTCCATTTTAGACCAAGGGTATGTTCCAGTCATATCACCAATTGCAATAAGCGAAGAATGTGATTTTCTCAACGTTGACGGAGACAGAGCTGCAGCATACGTTGCAGGCAAGATGAAGTCGGATAAGATATTATTTCTGACAAATGTGGATGGTTTACTCATGGAAGAAAAACTAGTAAAAAAATTATCCTTGGCGGAAGCAAAGGAAATTTTACCAAAGATTGGATTCGGGATGGAAAAGAAGATACTTGCGGCAACAGAAGCCTTGGAGATGGGAGTCAAGGAAGCATTGATTGCAAACGGTAAAAAGGAAAACCCAATATCTGCGGCAATTGCTCATGATAACTGTACGGTGATATCAAAATGACAGAAGACCAATTCATGGGAAATATCTACCAGAGATTTCCAGTAACGATAGAACGTGGACTCGGAGCTCGCGTATGGGATGCAAGTGGAAAAGAGTACATCGACTGCATGGGCGGATATGGAGTAGCACTAGTAGGTCACTGTAATCCTCGAGTAGTAAAAGAGATCAAGACACAGCTTGACAAGATCATCACAGTACATAGTTCACTGTATAACAAAACAAGAGAAGAATTTCTTGAAAAATTAATCAAGATTTCACCAAAGAGTCTCAGTCAGGTATACCTAAACAACAGTGGAACAGAAGCAGTAGAAGCAGCAATCAAATTTGCACGCAAGTTTACAGGAAAGAAAAAGATGGTTGCAATGAACGGTTCATACCATGGAAAATCACTTGGTGCACTATCAGTTACATTTAATCAAAAATATCGCAAGGCATTTGAGCCTCTTGTTGACACTGTGAGCTTTTCATCATTTGGAGATATTGAAGCATTACGAAATGCGGTAGATTCGGACACTGCAATGATAATAATGGAACCGATTCAGGGAGAAAGTGGAATCAATGTTGCACCGGACGGATTTTTGCAACAAGTCAGAAAGTTATGCGATGAAAAAGGAATTGTTCTAGTATTTGATGAGATTCAGGCAGGCCTTGGAAGAACAGGAAAGATGTGGGCAAGCCAACATTGGGATACAGTACCAGATATCATGTGTCTTGCAAAAGGCATTGCAGGTGGTGTACCAATGGGTGCAACATTAGTGAGACCAGACATATTGGCGTCAATTAACAAAGGAGAGCAATCATCAACATTTGGAGGCAATCCATTATCATGTGCAGCAGGAATTGGAGCAATTGATGCACTAGTAGAAGACAAGCTGGTTGAGAATGCAGAGAAAAATGGAAAACTATTCAGAGATGGATTGGAGAGATTAAAAGAAAAACACAGGATAATTCGAGAGGTAAGAGGTAAGGGACTCATGATTGGAGTGGAGATGAAGTTTGAAGTAAAGGACATATTGTTTGACGGAATTGCAAACAATCTATTGTTGCTTTATTCTGGCAAGAATATACTGCGATTGTTACCTCCCCTAGTAATATCAGAGGCGGACATAAACAAAGCTTTAGAAACTCTAGGTGTAATAATAACAAAAGAGGAACAGAGAAGAAATGTCTAGAGATAAGACAGATGAAACAATAATTGAAATGCTTAAAAAAGATTCAAGGCAATCTTTTGTAGAAATTGGCGAAAAGTTAGGATTGTCAGAATCAGCAGTAAGACGAAGAGTGAAAAATCTTACAGATGGTGGTACAATAAAGAAATTTACAATTGAAACAGGTGATGCAAATTCTACCAGTGCAATAATTTTGATATCAGTTGATTCATCAACTGATACATCAAAGGTGTCTGCAAAACTTTCTAAACTGCGCGGAGTGCATACAGTATTTGAGATAACAGGTCAGTATGACATTGCTACAATAATCAGAGCACCGACAATTACTGACATCAATGTGTGCATAGATGAATTAAGAAAGGTTCCAGGCGTATTTGACACAAATACTGTCATAATATTGCGTACAGTCACATAAAACGAATATCGTTATATAATTCTGAAATCCACCTAAAATCGTTCTAAAAACAGCAAAAATAGACGATTTCTGTACGAATATGTTTATATTCGTAAAACTCAGATAAAAAATCTAGAAATGGACGATGCAAACTATTACGCATATAAGTATAATGAGATGGGCGTAAAACCAAAGAAAATTAGAATACTCGACAGTACACTTAGAGAAGGAGAACAGCATCCAGGTGTTACTTTTTCAAACAAACAGAGAATTCAGATTGCATGGATGCTAGATTATTTTGGAGTCGACCAAATTGAGATATCTCCTGTTGTATCCCCTGATCACAAGGAAGCAACAAAAACTATTATCAAGCAGGGATTAAAGGCAGATATCGTAGCACATGTTCGTGCATTAAAAGAAGATGTAGATGTTGCAATTGACTGTGACGCAACATGGATGGCAACTTACCTTGGAATTTCTGAGATTCACATGAAGGACAAGCTAAGAATTACAAGAGAAGAAGCATTACGAAGATCAGTTGAGACAGTGGAATATGCAAAATCACACGGACTGAAGATGAGATTTACAGTTGAAGATGGTAGTAGAGCAGACCCAGAATTTCTTATGCAGGTATGCAAAGCAATTTCTGATGCAGGTGTTGACAGGATTAGCTTACCAGATACTGTTGGAATAATGAGACCAAATGGAATGTATAATTTTGTAAAATCAATTAGAGAAGAGATAAAAACTCCACTAGATGTACACTGCCACAACGATATTGGACTTGCCCTTGCAAATGCACTAGCAGGATGTGATGGTGGTGCAGACCAAATTCATACTACAATTGACGGAATAGGCGAAAGAACTGGAATACCGGCACTTGCAGAAACAGCAGTTGCTCTAACATACCTATACAAGTCACCAAATAATTTCAGACTAGACATGCTCATGGATCTATCAAGGCTAATTGAGCAATATACCACAATAGTTCCCTATGACTCAAAGCCAATTGTAGGGCCTACTGCTTACAAGCACAAGGCAGGAACACACCTGGCAGCCATTTTAAGAAACCCAGCAGCATACGAACCAATTGAACCAAAGGTAGTAGGAAATAGAAGAAGAATCGTATTTGGAGAACTTGCTGGAAAGAATGGTGCAGCATACTTGATGTCCTTGCTAGGCCTTGAACAAAATGAAGATCATGCAAAGTCAGTAGCAGCTGGACTGAAGAATCTAAGGATGGGAGATTTGCTTGAGATACCACTGGATGATAGACTTGAACGAAAGATAATTAATGACACAGAAACTAAGGT
>JBOGQV010000177.1:0-5067 GCA_050749145.1 Nitrosotalea sp.
AGATAGAGCCTCCAAAGGAATTGCAAACATTTCTTTACAGATGTGATGATCATTTTCATGTAGACATTCTCAAAGACATGTTAAAAGATGATAACATGATTGGTTTTTTGGCAATTGATGCAAAAGATGCAGGATGGGGATTGTTGCGTGGTGACAAGCTAGATGTATTATCAGAGACATCATCAGGAGTAGCAGGAAAACACAGACAAGGAGGCCAGTCTGCAAGAAGATTTGAAAGACTGCGTGAGATGGAGCTCAACGAATACTATAACAGAGTTGCACATACTACAAGAGAATATTTTATTGACATCTACCCTGTAAAGGGTCTGATAGTTTCAGGTCCAGGACCAACAAAGGAGAATTTTCTAAGAGAAAGTTATCTGGAATACAGACTTCAAAATAACATACTTGCAACACTGGATTGCTCCTATGCAGGCTCAGAAGGAGTACGTGAGGCATTTGTCAAGGCACATGATGTTCTTACAGATTATCGAATGGTAGAAGAAAAGAAACTGGTAGACAAATTATTCAACGACATTAATTTTTCAAGAGGGCTTGCAACATACGGTCTCAATGAAATCATTGATCTTCTCAAGAGAAATGTTGTATCAGTAATACTGATTACAGATGACACCAATCTAAGAAAACTCGATATCACATGCAGAAGATGCCAAAACGTACAAAGCGAGATCATAGACCGTGTCAAAGTGATTTCAAGAACACAAGAACTTCTCAGTCAACCATGCCCAAGCTGCAAAAGCATGGACCTGGAATCAAATGAAAAAGACATTGTTGATTATTTGGACTTGGTTGCAGGTCAGACAGGTGCAAAAGTCGAAGTCATTACAGGTTCAACAGAATACGGGGCTATGCTTTCAAGCATAGGCAAAGTGGGGGCATTTTTGAGATACAACCCTAATCAGTAATACCAAAACATATCTCTAAATAATTTAAAATGCCATCCAAGTTTATGGAACATGTAACACCAGAAGAGTTTGATTCAAAGGTACTAGGAACTGGCAAGAAGACAATAGTTCTATTCTATGCAACATGGTGCCCATATTGTTCTAATTTTAAACCAACATTTGAGTCTGCAAAAATTCAAACTGCAAACAAGATTGCGTCAATCATAGATGAAGATGAAAATCCACTGTGGGACAGATTTAACATTCAATCAGTACCTACAATGATTGTATTTCAAGATGGAAAAATAGTTTCAAGAAGAGATGCCAAAAAACACGTCGGTCTGACAAAATCAGACATGGATTCAATTGTAACAGAGCTAGCTTGATTTTATATTATCTCTAATCTTTTTTGCCAACTCTTTTAGGTCATCATCAGTTGCAATCATCCTTCGAGCCCATGGATTACCTACCTTTTGATATCTAGGAATGATATGTACATGCACATGTGGGATTATCTGGTTTGCAGATCTCCCATTATTTTGGCCAAGATTAAACCCATCAGCCCCAGTTGTCGCAATTATACTGCGTGCTACATCTGGCACTTTGGAAAATAATGCACCGACCTCCTCATTTGTCATATCAATGATTTTCTCATGATGAATTTTTGGAATTACTAACGAGTGACCCTTCTGTATAGGATACTTGTCCATAATTACAATATGAGAATCATCTTCGAAAATAACATGCGCATCATGCTTTTTGTTTATGATATTACAAAAAAGACAGTCCATATCTTTTTCAGTGATGTATTTTATTTATACTCACCTTCAATTGTATGCAAAATACATCCATTTATTTCAGATACTGTTATTTAGGGTAAAATTTTGACTTGTATCGTCAAATGGGAAAAAAAGATAGAGAAGAGCGAGTACAAGAACGAGAGACTTTTTACCAAAAACGACAAAGAACCCAATTTAAGAATAAAGCAATAGCCATAGGCATTCTTGCTGGAATTGTAGCAGTACTTGGCATCTCAAGTTATAATTTTTACGTATTATCATCACAGGTTACACCAAAAGGAGAACCACCGGGTTCAGGTCCTCTTGATGGGATCCACATACATGCAGGATTACTGACAATGATTTACGGTCAACAGTTTGATTATTCGTCTACAGCATATCAGATAAAGAGCCCATACATTGGATTCCAGAAAGGAAATGGTGAAACAGTACATGCACTGGCAACAAATGTCACCATGGGATTCCTCTTCAATTCATTGCGTATTGGATTAGATGACAAGTGTTTCACATTCCCAGACAGTCGCGCATTTTGCACAAATGCAAACTATACACTAAAGTTCTATGTCAATGGCCACCAGGTGCCAGACTTGAAGAACTATGTGTTTAAGGATCAAGACAGAATGCTGATATCATATGGCAATGAAAATGAGACTCAAATCAATGCTCAGCTAGCAAGACTAGACGGATTCAAGTTAATTACTTAGAGTTCTGAGAGTTCGTCTCTTAATGCCTTGAATTCATCAATTGTGATTTCTCCTTTTGCCAACCTATTTTTGAGAATCATCATTGCATAGTCATCATCTTTTGGTTCAGGAGTAGCCTCTACCGGTATTACAGTTTCTTTCTTTGGCGCTGCAAGAGTTCCAAATAGTTTTCTTTTCTTTTTGAGATAAAGTATTGTAACAACAATTGCAACTCCCACAAGAGAGATTACAGGATAAATTATGTTTGCAATACCCCCAGATATCGGATTAGTTCCAGATGGATTATCAGACTTTTGAGTATCTAAATTTCCAGCCACATCATCAAGTACCATGTCTTCATTTAGTTTGATAGTTTGTTGAGTGCCAGAAGTTGTACTGGTAGTCGGAGGAGTTGTAGTGGTAGAAGGAGGATTTTGTCCATTAAGTAATTGCTGCAATCTTTGCGCATCTGCCAATCTTTGTTTTAACAACTCATCTAAAGAAGGAGATGATGATTGATCTGTTGTAGAACCAGGAGTTTGCGTAGTTGTGGTAGGCGGAGATAAAGTGACAGATGTTGCAACATTTGAAGGATCACTGGTACCGGCTTGGTTTACAGAAGACACCCTGTAGGAATATAGTTTGTTCGGAGTAAGTCCAGTATCTTGGTATGAGGTGGTCTGGGTATTTTGGACTGGATTAAAACCGCTTCCATCATCTCTCTCAATTTTATACCCATAAAGTTGTGCACCACCAGTATTTGTCGGAGCAGTCCAGCTAAGATCAATTTCAGTAGAAGAAATAGTGGCTGTAGTTAGAGAGGTTGGTGGAAATGGTGCCACAGGTGAACCATCTGGCGAATAAATAAAGTTCACAGTTTTTCCATTTTCCTTGGTTGCAATAAAGGCAGTTGCATTATACACCCCTTTGAGCAAAAATTTTTGTTGATTGTCAGAAGTAGAAGTGTCGACAACTATCTGAAATTGATGGTTACTGTCTGCGGCACCAGATGAAAGTAAAATAAACTTGTTAGTAGGATCAAATAGTAATATGGTAACATTAGGCGGATCAGTATCTAAAATGGTACCTGAAAAATAGATCTTGCTTCCTCCCTTGTAAAATGACGTATTAGTTTTAAGCGAAGTTACTTCGGCATAAGCAGGAATTACTGCGGATGCAACGATTATAGTCAATATTACAGCAAAATATAGTCCGTACCTATTCATACGAAGAATTTAGCATTCCAATTATTAAAAACTCAGTAGAATTCATACTTCTCAACTCTTGGGTTCAATTTATTCATAAATTATCAAAAAGAATTCAAGTGTGTGATCGAATAGAAAGCCTTCAGCATGCAGTTAATCTCACACATGGAATTACCTACAATGTATAAAATAGGGCATGAAACATAATGACAACAATGGAAATATCAAGTAGAAATGTAGTTGAGGGTCCGGCAAGGGCACCCCATAGAGCCATGTACAAAGCCATGGGTTTAGACGATAATGATTTAGGAAAACCTTTCATCGGTGTATCTCACAGCGGAAACGAGGCAACGCCATGCAACATCCATCTTGGAAGATTGGCAACCCATGCAAAAGCTGGAGTAGAAAATGCAGGAGGAACTCCCAGAGAATTTTCCACAATTGCAGTAAGTGATGGTATCGCAATGGGACATGAAGGCATGAAATCGTCCCTTGTCAGCAGAGAAATTATTGCAGATTCTATTGAACTAATGGTACGAGCACACCAGTATGATGGCATAGTCGGAATTGCAGGTTGTGACAAGAGCTTGCCCGGTACAATGATGGGAATGGCACGTCTTAACTTGCCATCAGTTTTTGTTTACGGCGGCACAATCATGCCAGGAGTTTACGAGGGAAAACAAGTTACAGTACAGGATGTCTACGAAGCAGTTGGAGCATATGATGCAGGCAATTTGACATTAGAGGCTCTAAAGAATTTAGAAAATGTAGCATGTCCAAACTCAGGTTCTTGTGGAGGAATGTATACTGCAAACACCATGGCCTCAATTAGTGAAGCAATAGGAATTGCACTTCCTGGAAATGCATCACCACCTGCAGAGGATCCAAGACGAGAAAAAATGGTATATGAAAGTGGAAAAGCTGTAATGAATTTGCTTGAAATTGGAGTGAGGCCAAAAGACGTTTTGACATTCGAGGCATTTGAAAATGCCATCGTGGTAGCTAATGCAATAGGCGGCTCTACAAATGCAGTATTACACTTGCTTGCACTATCTCGTGAGATAGGAGTAAAACTAACACTAGATGATTTTGAGAGGATTAGAAGAAAGACGCCTCACATAGCAGACATGAGACCGGGTGGAACATACGTTATGCTAGACCTTGATAAAATAGGCGGAATTCCATTACTAATGAAAAGTTTGCAAAAGAAAAATCTCATCCATGAAAACGCCATGACTGTGACAGGAAAAACAGTCAAGCAAAATTTGGATGTAATGCAAATACCATTTGACGCACATCAAAAAGTGTTAAAATCAATTGAATCACCAATTCATGAAGTTGGAACTCTAACAATACTTCGAGGATCACTTGCTCCAGAAGGCGCAGTGGTCAAAGTCGCTGGAGTCCACACAAAAGAATTCAAAGGAAAGGCAAGAGTGTTTGACAGAGAAGAAGATGCATTTGATGCAATTTC
>JBOGQV010000178.1:0-10224 GCA_050749145.1 Nitrosotalea sp.
GATGATGCCAACAAGATGATCGATTTCATATGGCAAAAATTCAACATGCTTCCATTTGCATTACGATGGTTCATTCCAGAGTATGGCGAAAAAACTGCAAGAGAACTGCTTGAGAAATTAATCAAAAACAAAGTTGTCAGATCATACCCAGTATTAGTAGAGGCAAACGAACAAAGAGTTGCGCAGGCAGAACACACATTCATACCACAAGAAAATGGCGCCCTTGTGACCACATCTAATTCCTAGTTAAAGATGATCTTCTTTCGCCACCAATGGGTAAACACTAGCATTCCGCTTCCTGCAACTGCAAGCCCAGAGTAGACCAGTATGTATCCCATACTTTGTTGCAAGACACTTGTGCAATGACATCCAATTGGACTGCCTCCAGTTTGAGCTACACAGTAGCACATGAAATTTTCATAAGAACCATATCCAATGATAGACACAAGCAAACCCAACACAATGAGTATGGCACCAAGTGTTTTCATGTTTGGTATGTACGGTACTACACCGTTGCTTAAAAGACTGCCGTTAAAAAAGATCAATTTATTGAAAAATATAGCAAAAAATGCAGCCTTTATTCAAAAAATAACTAGCTGTAACTTGTATCAAGAATTTCACTATTTGGTGACTTGACCAAAAATTTTAGCAATCATCATCTGCCCGTTTCCACAGGATGTACATTTCTCTCCAATTTTGAAGACATGATCCCCTTCCTTGAATTTGCGTTTTGATGTCTTGTTGCAGGCGTTACACTGCTCAACAGCATATGGGTCAAGCATCTCTTCTTTTTTCTTGAAAAGTCTCATTGTGATACCCCCAGCGTGTTTCCAACTCCAATTACCAAAGCACACTGTCCTGTCTTTGTGTTACCTTTTACGACATCATAGACCTGAGAAGACACATTTTCAGAAGAATCGGCAATCTCTTTTTTCATAAGGGTGATTGCCTCCTTGATTGATTGTTTTATTACAATTGCATATATTGGAATTCCATACTTTGTTGCAATTTCCTCTATCTGGAACCTTTCAGTACCGACTCCTCCGATTGCAGCTCCAAAACCTTGGGCAATAGAGCCAGTGTCCTCTCCCTCCAGTTTTAGCGCAGCATCCACCATGATGATGACGTCAGGCTTATTTTCAGAGATTATTTTTTCAAGTGCATCTGCAGGCCTTCCAACTGTTGCAGCCGGACCTTCTGCCTTTAAAAGACATAGTTTTCTTCCCTCAAAGTCTTTTTCGCTCATGACAGTTTCAAGTGCGACAGTCTTTTTTTCTGTGCCAAGCATCATTTTTCCAACAATCATTGGACCGATTCCATCTCCTATTGGCTGTCCTTGTTTGAATGCAGAGACTGCAACCTTGAGTGCTTCTGCTTCTTCTAGAATAAACGGCATCATCATTTGTAACGGTAATATCAACGGAAAGTTGTTTTGCTTTTTGGCAGTAAGGAAAAAGTGTCGCACCATCTTGTACAGCATGTGTAATGTGGTTACTGCTTCAAGGATGTTGATTATCTGACTTGCTTGAGTATGACTGATGTTTGGAGACAGACTTTTTACTTGTTCACGGGTAGAGTCTTCCCTTGTTCTCATGATGTGTTTTATCTTTGGCACTATACCGTTAGGATCCATGTCAACTGGCATTATTGTAAAGTACTCAAAATATCTATCAAGCAAAGCAGTAGGGTCTACAGACGGATTTACAGTATTTTTCACATAAGTGATCAGGTCTTTTCTTGTATCATCTCGATATGACTTTATTTTTTCAAGTCCCTTGTTAATTTCAGATGATGTGACGTGAAGCTGAATTCGTTGTCCATATAGCATAAAGACAAAGATTGGGAGAATCCAGACCAACCACATCAGAGGATTAGAATTGTCAGTGGAACTGAAAAGCTTGTCAATATTTGTACCCAAAAAATCCAATAGTAAAAAGACTCGGTTTTACTAAATTAAATCTTTCAGAGATTATGCATGAAGGTTTGACATGAGATATTATTTCGGTGTAAACCAAAAAAGAATGTCATCCGACCTTGGGTGGACATGGCATTTTTTCCCAAGCAATAACATGCCAACGCATCTATTACTTTCCCTCTTTGCCATTGCTTTTCCCATTCCTGGAGATTTCCATGTGTTGTCACATGGTTTCCGCGCAGAAATGCAAAACACCGCCCGAGTCAGAAACCAAGTCCTTACCTGATGACCAAATTCAAGCGTGTCTTCACTTTTGTCAGTCGGATGACTATCCATTAATACGGCACCGTGGAATAAAAGACCTATCAATATAGATCCGGTATATCCAAGCGAAAAACAGGAACCAAGAATTATACAAAGAATGAACAATTTCCAGAAAAATTAAATCATTTTTTAAGCATTTATGGTATAGACCATATCAATGAAACCAAGTCAGGTCGGGCCTAGTTTATCAAAGATTGTAAAATGCACAGTTTCATGGGATGTCCAGACACGCAATCTCTATTCAGTTGATGCCAGCTCTTATGTTGTAAAGCCACAGGTTGTTGCATTTCCCCGCAATGAATCAGATATTGTAAAGATAATAAAATTTGCAAGAAGACATGGTATTTCAGTAACACCTCGAGGAGCCGGTGCAGGACTTGTTGGCAGTGCACTTGGTAGAGGAATCATTTTGGACATGAGACATCTTGATGAGATAAAACTTGAAGATGATCATGTCAAAGTTGGAAGTGGAGTCTTCAAGGGTAGTCTTGATAAAATACTTCAAACCCACGGCAGGTTCATAGGTCCTGATCCATCAATAGGTTCACACTGTACAATAGGTGGAATGATTGGCACCAATGCAAGTGGGATTCACTCACTAAAGTATGGTAGTACAATAGACAACTTGATTCAAGTCAGAATGGTAGATTCCTCCGGAACAGTTACAAATTTTCCAGGCAATCACAATTTTAAGAAAATCATCAACAAGATACATTCCAGTAAAGACATATCATTTCCCAGGGTATCCAAGAACTCGTGTGGGTATAGAATTGATAAGATTTCTTCAGAAAAAGATTTACACAAATTAATTGCAGGCTCCGAGGGAACACTTGGCATAATAATTTCTGCAAAACTTAGGACCTATCCATTACCAAAAAATACCTGTTTGTGCATTATACATTATAACACACTGACAGAGGCAGTAAGAGATGTTCCAAATATAATCAAATTACAGCCATCAGCAGTAGAGATTTTTGACAGCAACATAACAAAACACATCAAGATCAAGATACCATCAAAGACAGGCTGTCTCCTTTTTGTAGAGTTTGACAATATGATCCAGTCAAGCAGAAAAAAGATTTACAAAATCACATCAGGTCAAATAATCAAGACCGAGACAGGCAGGGACAAAATCAAGAAATTATGGAATTTTAGAAACTCTGCGCTTGCATACAGCCTACAGAGTATAACAAAAAATGAGACAATGCCCCACCTCATCGAAGATGCAGTTGTCCCAGTAAAAAGACTCCCACTTTTTTTAAAGATACTCGAGATGATTTCAAAAAAATACGGCTTTAAGGTCATAATATATGGCCATGTAGGAAATGGCAACCTGCATGTCATGTCTGTTCTTAGACAAAGAGACACCCATCTCATCAAAAATATTGCATCAGAGTTTTTCTCCGGTGTGATATCAATAGGAGGTAGCATATCAGGAGAACATGGGGATGGTTTGGCCAGATCAGAATTTGTAAAAATGCAATATAATAAAAAAACCTATGAGTTATTCAAGCAAGTAAAAAAACAGTTTGACCCAAAAAACATTCTAAACCCAGGAAAAATAATATCAAACCATAGTACCGTGACAAGAAACTTGAAGGTTTGACTACAAAAGTTATTTTATCCCAGTGCCAAGTGGGACATCTTCAGTTACAGTCAACCAAAATGGTTTGTCATCAGAATCAGCTGCCAAAAGCATAGCACCAGATTCTATTCCGGCAATTTTTCTAGGTTCCAAATTTACAAGAGCGATTACTGTTCGCCCTACCAGTTCTTCAGGTTTGTAATATTGTGCACCACCAATTATAACATCACGCTTTTCATCTCCAAGATCAATTGTTCCCTTTATGATTTTGGATTTTCCAGGAATTTCCTCAACGGATATTACTTTTGCTACACGCATATCCAGTTTGGCAAAATCATCATATGTTATCAGGTCCATGACAAGTGTGGAATCATGAGGATTAAAATTGATTTCGAAATGATATAATCATTTTGTAAACTTGTGTTACAACATAAATATGAACAGGTAAAGATCTGTTACATGGTCCAGATCCAAGCCTCTGTACAAATTGATGCACCTATCGACAAAGTATGGAACATAGTAGCTGATCTTGATTCAGAACCAAAGTTCTGGAGGGGAACAAAAGAGGTCAGAAATATCTCAAGGGATGGAAATACCATAACACGTGAAGTCATAATAGCTTTCAAGGATTCAAAATGTATGCAGACAGTAACGATATATCCAAAAGAAAAGATTCAGGTCCAATTCACAAAGGGAGTAATCGAGGGAACAAAGACACTCTCACTTTCAGAGCAAGATAGTAAGACAAGACTGGATGTACTCTGGGACATGAAACTAACAGGTATGATGGGAATGTTCACAGGCATGATAAAAAAACACATTCAGAGTGGCACAGAACAAGCTCTTGAAAGCATAAAACAAGAAGCTCAGAGTTAACATGTACATCATATTAGATGTCATAAATTATTTTCTTGCGGCCATTATGCTGAGTGTTTCTGTAGCATGGATATTTTTGGTAAAATCAATGTGGATCACATTTCGAGATTCACCGTTTCTTGACAAGTACAATTCAAGACCACACCATACACCAAAAGTGTCAATCATCTTGCCTGCAAGAAATGAAGAGATGTTTATTGAAAAATGCATCAACTCTCTTTTAGAACAGGATTATGAAAATTATGAAATAATAGCAATTGATGACATGTCAGATGACAATACCGGTGAGATAATAAAAAAAATTGCCAAAAAAAACTCTAAGGTAATTCATATCACGGCAGGACCTAAACCAGAAAAATGGATTGGAAAAAACTGGGCATGCATAGAGGGTTTCAAGAGATCATCTGGAGAATTGCTGCTGTTCACGGATGCAGATACAATTCACACAAGAAAAACAATCTCCTTGTCAGTAGACCACCTCTTAAGTGAAGAACTTGACTCCCTTACAGTCATTCCAAAGATGCTCTGCCTTGACTGGTGGACAAAAATAACATTACCTGTCTTGTCGACATTTTTGCATACAAGGTTTTCAGCCCTCAGGGTAAATGACCCTTCCAAAAAAACAGGTTATTTTTTTGGGAGTTTTTTCATCATAAAGAGAAAAACGTATGAAGTAGTAGGAACACATGAAAGCGTAAAAAGTGAGATTGTCGAAGATGGTGCGCTTGGCAAAAAAGTAAAGGAGCAAGGATTCAAGCTAAAGATGGTACGCGGCGAACATCTAGTAGAGGCAATATGGGCAAGAGACTGGACCACTTTATGGCATGCCCTCAAAAGACTAATGATTCCACTTTACATCCAGTCAAGCAAGATGGCAGTGGGAATATTTTTTGCAGTATTGTTCTTACTACTCATGCCGTTTCCAATTCTTGCCTACGCTATATTTTTTGCAAACATGTCTACATCATTTGTAATCCTGTTTGGAACATCACTATTTGCATCCGGGATGTTTTACTTGGGTAGTGCAATAGATGCAAAAAAGGGACTAAGTCTTGGATTTCGACATGTGTTATTTGCCCCACTTGGTAGCACAGTCATCGTATCAGGATTTGCAAGTGGAATCTTGCATGCAAAGAAAGACAATGCTGTGACTTGGAGAGGAAGGACATATTCAATATCAAATACCAAGCAAAATGCCATTAGCTTGTGAGCAAGGATTATACAGTAATCTAGAATAGTTCAGATTCTTGGACAAGACTACGGCAATTTTGGGTGGAGCATATGGAATTATTGTATTGGTTCTAGTATTTGCATTTGTATTTGAACAACAGAAAACAGATCATCAAACTTCTACACTAGGAAATCTTGTCCAGTCAAGTCCCGGGTCTCAATTAAGTTTGGCAGATCTTTTTGCCAAATCCCAAGATGGTGTTGTCCAGATAATAGTCCGTAAGACAGGGGATAACTCGTCTGACAGAGCAATAGGTTCAGGCATAGTATACGATCTTAGTGGACACATCATCACAAGTAATCATGTTGTAGAAGACTATCAAAAAATCAGAGTGGTATTTCATGACGGTGAATCATATCCAGCCAAAGTTAGTGGCACTGATAGGTTTGCAGATTTGGCAGTAATCAAGGTAGATGCAGACCCACAAACATTACACCCACTACCACTAGGAGATTCGTCAAAACTTCGCATAGGGGATGAGGTAATAGCAATCGGTAGCCCATTTGGTTTGAGCGGATCATTAACATCTGGCATAGTCAGTCAACTAGGAAGAATTTTGAATCCTCCAAATATAGAATCATTTTCAATTCCAAACGTAATCCAGACAGATGCTGCAATAAATCCAGGAAATTCCGGCGGTCCTCTTTTGGATACACATGGAGAAGTCATTGGAATCAACACCGCAATTCAAACTGAGACAGGCGAATTTTCAGGAGTAGGTTTTGCAATCCCATCAAGTACCATGAAGAGAATTGTTCCAGACCTAATACAGACAGGACACTACAAGCATCCATGGCTTGGAGTATCAGGTATATCAGTTGACCCAGATTTATCAGACAGCCTGGGACTCCCAGTACATTCAGGTTTTCTTGTTGAGAATATAGTCTCAGATAGTCCAGCTTCCAAGGCAGGCCTGCATGCATCAAACAAGACAAAGACAATAGACGGTGTCAAGTACAAATTTGGTGGCGATATTATAACAGATGTAGACAAGAACCCAGTTACAAAACTAGAGGATTTGTTGAACTATTTACAAGATTACAAATCTGCGGGAGACAAAATGGTCATACAGATAGTTCGGGATAATAAGACTATGGAAGTAACCTTGACATTGCAAGAAAGACCATACAGTCAATAAATACATAATTTACAAAAACAAATCTCACATGTATAATTTTGATAACCGTGTGATCATTTTTTGATGAGTATTTATTAAATGGTATTTTTACTAAAAAATATTGAAGCACTGGCTGGTTTTTGTTTTAATATTATCAGGAGTTGCGGTGTTACCATCATATGCACAACCAGTAATGAATGATACAGGTTATGTGATTCAAAATTATGTCACAGGTATTTGTTGCAGTCCAACTACTATGGCCTTTGAGGGAAAAGACATACTTGTTTTGTCAAAAGTTTCTGGAGAGGTCCATTTGTTCAGGGATGGAGTTTTACAAAGTAAACCAGTACTACAGGAAAATGTCACAAGTGAGGGAGAGCAAGGAATGCTTGGAATTACAACAGTTGGAACGAAGGTGTACCTTTACTTTACAGAGTCATCAACTATGGGAGGCCATCCACTTGGAAAACGTCTTTACAGTTATGATTGGAATGGAGAGCAGCTAGTCAACAAGACACTTGTAAAAGACTTGCCGGAAACACAGACATACCACAATGGTGGCGCCATGACCACAGACAAGAATGGAGCAGTATATTTGGTCGTAGGAGACGCAGGCAGATTTGGTAAACTGCAGAACCATCCAACGGGGGACTTCAATAACACATCAGTAATTTTCAGGATTAGTCCACCAGGTCCATACTATGCCATGGGAATACGAAATAGTTTTGGATTAACAGTTGACCCAGTCACTGGAACCCTGTGGGATACAGAGAACGGTCCAGACTTTGGAGATGAAGTAAACATGGTACCTCCAAACTTTAACAGCGGGTGGGATGTAATATCAGGCCCTGCAAATAAAACTCAACTTGCACAACTTCCAGGATATCCAGGATATACATACCATGATCCGCAATTTTCATGGTACAGAACAGTTGCACCAACAGGCATTGCTTTTACACCACCACAAGGGTTTGGAAAATACAAGGATAGCGTATTTGTAGGAGATTGTAACAACGGTAATCTTTACAGGTTCCAGTTAAACCAAAACAGAGATGGTTTTGTATTCAACAGTCCACAACTCCAAGATAACGAAGTAAACATTGGCGATTCAATGAGTGAGATAGTATTTGCGACAGATTTTGGATGCATTAGTGATGTGGTGACAGGACCAGACGGATTGTTGTATGTAACTTCTCTATCAGATGGAACAATTTACAGGATAGTTCCACAGTCAAGCATAACAAGTATTGAAAACACTAGTCCATATACATTATACATATTATTTGCAATAATTCCAATAGCTATCATATCAACATATGTAGCATATAGAAAAAAATCTAGAAAAAAAATAAATATTTAAAAAATTTATAAATATTTAAAAAAAAATCTAGTTAACAATTACTTGAGCTGTTGGAGAAAAAAATTAGGTTTTACCAAATAACAATTAAAAAATAAAGCACCAAGAGTTGAACAAACACATTATTTTCACAGTCTGTGCTTTATTGATAGGTATCACAGTTGCAATATCAGGCATCCAAGTTTCAGAGTCTACACTTGTAAGCAATATGCTAGTATCAGTCAAGGCAGAAAAGGACCCAATAACAGAAGGTGATTTTCCAGTCATAGTAGGAACTGTATCAGATCAAGCATACAAACCAATTGCAAACGCAAATGTTCTCATAATGTTTGGAACCGTCATAGTTACCACGACTAGTGATGACAAGGGCAATTTCAGATACGAATCAGCCATGCCCTCAACTCATGGCATATACGAAGTTGATGTAACTGCCACAAAGGATGGATATGCAAAGAGTCTTGGAAGTTCCACATTTACAGTCAGTCCAAGACAAACTGCTCCAGTAGTGACAAAAACAATAACAGGTCTGCCAATACAAGCTGGAAATTACACAGTATTTCTTGGAAAAGTTGTCCAGTGGAATTTGGAAACAACTTGTTTTGTTGATTTTTCTGACAAGTACATGAGATTTTTGAAGACATGTGACTTGTATAACATGGCACCAGAAGATTTCAAAGATGACCAGACAGTCATACCAATGGTCTCAGTGATACAGAGTAATGACACATACAGACTATATCCAGAAAATGTTTACATGAGTGCCGCCAACATGGAAAATGAAACACTAAATACATTTGTGGCAAACACATTTGCAAATTATACTGCCCCATAGAAATATAGTCAAAAATTTAAATTCTAACAAAATATTGTAGGTGTCATCAAAAGTTTATGGGTGCATAGTTCCGGTACATAGAGCTATGACATGACCTAGTATTGATATGATGTCTACCATATTTACATGCAATATAGGCATCCAAGTATTTTAAATTTAGTGTAATTCACAATTTTTGTTCATTAATCTCAGTTAACATTGTTAAGGAACAAAGTGTCGCAATTTTTTATTAAGTAAACATGCATTTGAGAGTATGTCAAAGCAGCCATACAGATCAGAACTTGGAATGATTTCAGACATATTACAAGTTGCAATGGATTATGGCAGACAAGGAACAATAATTACAACCATTGCAAGAAGAGCAAATCTATCACATTATACTGCAACAGACAAGTGCCAAAAGTTAATAGATTTTGGACTGATGGAGTTAAGATCGGATAAGAAAAGCAATTCTTTTACCATCACTGAAAAGGGCATGCAGTTTTATGGGGAATTACAACGATTTACAGAAACAGTACAAGCAATAAGAATACGATATTAAAATTATATAGTCAGATATGGTTTTATAAAAATAAAGAACTACCGCAACAGTAGATGATACAAAGATTTTTGTCGTTAGATCAGAACAATCTATGCCGCATTTAGTGTAGTTGTCAAAGGCAGCTACAATGCGTTTGGATTGTCAATGCTCAACCATACAAAGATTTGAACAGCATATGTTCCAGAAGATTGAGCAGTCCAATATTGTCAGTCTTTGGAATATTACTAAACAGGTTTTGGTTTATTGTTGCAGGATTTGCAATCTTGATAACATCTGTGCTGTTGATATTTATGAAATCCTGCAACTAAGCTACTTGCAATGAGTACTACCAATAAAATTAAGCTAGTGAACTATCGTACGGTTTTATCATCAATACTCAAAAAATTATATTGTGAAATTTTACAGTTTTAGTTTAAAATTTTATCACCACATATATTGGACATACG
>JBOGQV010000179.1:0-6216 GCA_050749145.1 Nitrosotalea sp.
AGACTGGCGCACAACAACCAAAGCATGGTTTAATCTTTCAACTGCAACTAGTTGATGCCGCTCCACGATGGCAAAGAGTTAAGATTGCAAGAGAAAGTTCTGCAAAAGCTCAAATTGGTGGCAGACAAGATGTCTTTGGAGCGGGAAGAAATGACACATTACTTGAGAAACTCAACATACGAGTTACCGAAATAGGAGTAAAGTACAAGGACCAGCCAGAAAGACCAGCTTTCCAGCCACGTAGAAATGATGAACAAAGAGACAGAAGGTTTGGCGGAGGAGGAGATAGAAGATACGGCGGTGGTGGAGGAAGAGGCGGCGGAGAAAAGAGAAACGACTGGCAAAAGAGCAAGAGAAAAAAGTTTGGAAAACGAAGAAGATAATATTTTTTGGGTAAAAATTGAAGGGGAAAAAAGACTTGCAACCATAAATCTTGTACCCGGAAATCAAGTCTACAGAGAAAAACTAGTCAAGATAGATGATGAAGAGTTTAGGGCATGGGATCCATATCGCAGTAAACTTGGTGCTGCAATAATGAATGGTCTTGAGTTTTTGCCCATTGTGAGAAAATCCAAAGTTCTCTATCTTGGAGTATCTACTGGAACAACTGCAAGCCATGTATCAGATATCGTAGGTCCAAATGGAATTGTTTTTGCAGTAGAGCATTCAAGTAGGGTTGCTAGAGATTTTTTGGAAAGAGTTGCCTCTTTTAGATCAAACATTGTTCCAATATTACAGGATGCACGGAGTCCCAAGGAATATTTTTCAGTGTATGGCCCTGTCGATGTTGTCTATGTAGACATTGCCCAGCCAGACCAGACAGAGATTGCAATACTAAACTGTAAGACATATTTGAAAAAAGACGGATACATCATGCTAGTGGTAAAAACAAGAAGTATTGATGTCACAAGAGAACCAGTACAAGTCATGCGCTCAGAGGCCAAAAAATTATCTGTCAACTTTGAGATAGTCCAAGAGATAAACCTGGAACCATATGAGGGCGACCACGGCATGATTGTAGCAAGATATCTAGGCTGAAGAATTTAGCAAGATTTTAACTGGTTTCCAGCTCTTTCTGACAAATATAGGCACATCTCCATTTTTGGATATCCAATTTTTGATAAATCCCATAGTTTTAGAGTCAGACGGATATCCGCTTCCCAAATTATGGTTTTTTCGTAGTTTTTCTATTTCTCTATCCCTGTTTACTTTGGCAATGATAGAGGCTGCAGAGACCACGGGATATTTTCTATCAGCATGATGACTTGAGATGATTTTTCCAGTCTTGGCAATGTTTGAAATATACAAACCAAATCGTTTTGGGTTGACGTCACACGAGTCAACATATGAAGAACCGGCCTCTAGTTTTTTTATCACTTTGGCCATATAGTTTGCTTCAAGTTGGTTTAGCAAATTTTTACTAACGCTCTTATCTATTATTTTGGGAGAAATCTTTGCAACATAATATCCATCTACAATGGACAAAATTTGTTGATATAGTCTCTCCCTTGATTGCGGACTGAGTTGTTTTGAATCTTTTACGCCAATCTTAACAAGTTGTTTTATCTTGTTTTTTTCAATGGATATTCCAGCGATAACAAGTGGACCCAAGACCGAACCCCTACCTGCATCATCCACTCCACAGACTAGCATTTGAGTTGTTCTTGTATTAGATGTATTAAATCATTTTTAAGAGATGAATTCAGTCGATCATGGTATCATTTCATGAAAATAGATGAAAGAAATCTTAGACGCATGAAAAGTCGCCATATTTTCCTTCTAGACCAGCTGCTCTTACTATGCCAGCATCTGATTGGTCATTTTCTAGCATAAGGTGACATATTCCATTTTTGTCAGAGTTATCACGAAGATTGCTGGTAAATGCAATTGCTGCATTCACAGACGAATCAGGTGGATGTGATTTCTCAAATAAAGTATGACCAACAGCTTCTGGCACAGCTATCATCAAGATAACCAGAATAGCAAATTTGTTGATTGATTTTTTATTCATGATATATACATGTGAGCCATCCCTATATTCAGGCCGGAAGAGATTTTCTTTGAAAATTTCCATTTTGGAAGTAAATAATACTAGGTTATCACCCATATAGTATCTTAATTTCCAATTCAGAAATTAATATTAATAACAGGTTCCAATATACAACATGCTCGATGAAATAGACAAGGTCATACTTTCACATCTAGGAAGAAATGCAAGGGTTTCATCACAGGAAATATCCAACACACTCCAAGGCATGGGTTTTACAATTACTGATAGAGCAGTAAGACAAAGACTTGCAAGGCTAGAGAAAAATAAAGCAATTCTAGGATATTCTGCCATTTTGAATCCAAGTCTAGTATCAGAAAAAGTAAACAGAACAATACTCATCAAATTCAAATTTTCAAAAAATATTTCAGATGGAGTTGACAGATTAACAAGATACCTAAACGAGTCACCTTTTTGTATTTATTCAGCAAGAATGAGCGGTGATTTTGACTGGGCTTGTCACTTTGTCTTTGCTTCAATAGAGCAATATGATCTTGAAACAAACAATTTTCTAAACAGATTTTCAGATGTAATTTCAGATCTTCGTTCCTATGAATCAAAAGCAACAAAGTCTTCCCCTTATGTTTTATTTGACGAGTATGCCACTAATGAAAAAAAGTTACAAGTGTATACAATATTAAATTCCATAAAAAAACACGATAACCTAAATGATCGACTCCAGTCAATAGTTGAAAGTCTTGTAAAATATTTCAATGCCAAGTTTTCAAGAATCTGGTTTTATGACAAGAAATCAAAAACATTAATTCTAAAATACAGTGCAGGCAAGTACAAAAACATAGATGGTGAATTCTCCAAAATACCGTTAAATTCACTAAAAATTGGTTCTATTGCAAAAACAAAGAAACCCGTGGTTTCAAATGACGTTATTCATGATCCAAGGATAAAGCACCAGGAGTGGGCAAAAAAAGAGAAACTCAAGTCTTTTGCAGGATATCCAATATCATACAAGGGCGAGGTTGTAGCGGTTTTAGCCATTTTCAGTGAGAAATCCCTCTCACCGAGTGATTTTGAGATTCTAGGGATATTCTCAGATCAGCTTTCAAAAGAGCTTTCAGGCTTTTTTGAGGCAAAGGATTTCCTACTCATATAACTTGAAGAAAAACTAGTCATTTCAAGGGATGCCAAAGCATCCAACAGATACATTTCAATTTATTAAATCATTTTAGACAAGAAAATCCATTGGAGTCTGAGCTTGCAGAGATAGTGGAGGGAAGCACGAGGCTTCTAGTACCAAAGGAATCATTATCAGAAAAAGTTCCTCCAAAAGAGCCGGCTTTTTTCAATCCAAGAGCAAGAGTTAGTAGAGATTTTTCCATAATAGCATATTCAGCATTTCTTAAAAACTTCAAAGGGCCAAAGATTTTTTTGGATTCGCTTGCAGGAATAGGTGCAAGAAGCATAAGGGTTGCAAATGAAATTAGTTCAATAGAAAAAGTTGTTGCAAACGATGTCAACCCACAGGCACTTGAGATTGGAAAGCGTATTGCAGAATTAAACCAAGTTACAAAATGCGAATTTTCTGAAAATGAAGCGTGTAGATTTCTGAGTCTTCATTCAACAAGAGATGGACGTGGCGCTATCGTAGATGTAGATCCATTTGGTGCACCTTGTCGTTATCTTGATTGTGCAATAAGGGCCACTTTTCATGGCGGGCTTTTGTCAGTGACAGCTACTGACATGACTGTTTTGCACGGAATATTTCCAGAAGCATGCCAGCGCAAGTATTACGGAACCCCAGTTAGAACAACATATGGAAACGAGATTGCACTGAGATTAATTCTTGGGTGTATGAATATTGTTGCAGGGAGACTGGATATCATGATAGTTCCACTATTTGTCCAGCACAGCATGCATTACTACAAGGCATATACCAAGATACTAGTTAGAACAAACACCAAAAATTGTATGGGGTATATCTTACATTGTGATAATTGCGGAAACAGAAAAGTTGTGCATGAGGTAGAATACACATGCAATATTTGTAATTCAAAGGCAAAACTTGCAGGTCCATTGTGGACAGAGAGCCTCTATGACAAGGACTTTGTTGATTCCATGATATCAGAAGAGAAGAACTTGACAGTTGACAAGTCTTGCATTACATTTCTTGAAAAATGCCAAGGAGAGATAGACATGTCACCTACCTATTTTACGCTAGATGAAATTGCACACAGAAAACAATCAGCACCACCGTCTCTTGCAAATATAATAGAAAAGATCAAAGGAATTGGGCACAGAGCCACAAAAACAAGCATGAATCCAACTGGATTTAAGACAGATGCTACCATAGATGAAATATTATCTCTAGTTTAATTTCCAAGATATCCCAAGCAGACATAGTATAGTTCACTGCTTGACTTTCTGCTTGCTTGAGGTTTTCTTAATTGTACTTTGGCAAATTTCTTTCTGATATAGTCTCTAAATTCAATTGAATATTGTCCGTCAAAGACTTTGAAGAGTGCATTACCTTTTTTTGCCAACACTTGATCCATTATTTTACTTGCTGCATAATTTAGTGAGATTTGTCTTGAATGGTCTACATCCCACATTCCAGTAACTGTTGGTGAGAGATCACAGATTACAGCATTTACCTTACCTCCAAAATAATCAAAAATTTGCTCTATAACAGATTCATCTTCAATGTCGCCTCTAATGAAATTCACATCAGGAATTTCTTCAACAAATGCTTTGTCAATTCCCATGACTTGTCCTTTGTTTCCAGAAAGTTCATGTGCAACTTGAGTCCATCCCCCGGGAGCACAACCAAGATCCAAGACAAAAAATCCGGGACCTATTATTCGGTAAGATGTGTTTAGTTCTTTTAGTTTGTATGCAGCTCTACTTCGATAGCCTTCCTTGTGTGCTAATCGTCTATACAAGTCACGCCTTGCATCGATTAATTTCATTTCTTTGCCTTCTTTGTAGAAAGTTCAGTTAAGACCCACTGTTCAATCAAAGGACAAGTCCTAGGACTAATCTCTCCTTCAAGTGTACACTTTGATTCCACAGGACAAATCAGACAAGGAGCAGATTCTATTGATTGTGTTGTTACAGGAACATGTGCAATCTTTAACTTGTAAGTCCAACGTCCATTTTCAAGAATTTTTTCTCTTTTCACAAGATGTTGTCTTTCAAGCTTTAGTGCAAGTCTTGAACCATCTCTGCTTGAGAGTTTGAGTTTCTTCCAGAGTTCACTTTGAAACATGCCATTGTCACCACGTTTTGCCACCAAGCCCAAAACAGTTGTCTTTAATTTTTCCATGTCAAGTCCCTCAATCTGGAAATTTTCTATCTCTTTTTCATCAATTGCCTCTAGTTCTTCCTCTGAGAGTTCGGCATCCTTTTTCTTGCCTTCTTTAGATTTTTTCTTATCTAGTTTGTCAGATTCCGTTTTCTTGACAAGTTTAGGTGATTCCTTCTTTTTTTCTGCCTTGGTTACTTCTTTTTTCTCTTCAGCTTTTTTGGTTGGTTTTTTTTCTTTTTTGGCCATGATTAATCAATAATAACTAGAACGCTACTCCTCATTAGTACAAACGCGTCTGCAATATAATAACATACTATTTTCTTATTGTACCCTAAAGTTGGCCGTTACACTAATGCTATTTTGATTAGTCTTGTCTTTCATTTCTGCCACAATCTGGTATATTCCTGCTTTGTCAATTACAGGCGAAAATGTATCTTGGATTGGAAGATTAGAGCTGGTTTGTGCAAAACACTGTGTAAAGTAGGCATGTTGAACAACTACCTGTTTTGGAGATGTACTTGGGTCGTAGATTGTCAAGTACAAGTCACCGCAATCAAATGAAGTGTTGTTTACCATTACGCCAAAGTTCATCGGTGTTGATATGGTATAATTACTGACAAGGTTCAACAATCTGATTTGTTTATCTCCTTCTTGTTGTCCAGTGTGTGGTTCAAACTTGAATTGCCACATGTTTAGTTGTCTATCAGGTTGTCCCAAAACATCTGACAATACATATCCTCCAAAAATCAGTGATACAATAACAGGAAAGACAAAAACAAGATAAGCAATTTTTTTTACTGCCAATTATAGTATAACCGCTCTAGTTCCCATATATCTATTTGGTCGAAAAAGATTCAAATAACAAATTTGACGAATAAGTTAAATCACAGCCAGGCCAATAGCCGCT
>JBOGQV010000180.1:0-9532 GCA_050749145.1 Nitrosotalea sp.
GTATACTACAACTGTGTTACTGGCAGTGATAAACCAAGATGTGTCAAAAGAATGCTTGGTAACTAGTATATTTTTTAGAAAGGATTATGCCCAACGCTCAATTAATTAAAGCGCCTGGCAGTCAAGCGCCCCCAACTGCCAGGCAATGTTCCCCTACGGTTTGAACCGATGTCAAGGACACTCTACGCACATTATAATTTAAACCTAGAGTTTAGATCGAGGGTTATTTCATTGAATATGTTTCACCTTATTTTTTTGTATGACTAGACTTATTTTGTTGGCATTGCAATCTGCCTCTCAATAGCAGCAATCTGAGAATCCATACTTGCAAACCCCATTTTTCCAAGATTGAAGAACCTCATTCCCACAGTCTTGTCAGTTTTTAAAGAATTATCAAGACTGTTATACTGATCAAGTATTGTTTGCAGTCCAGAGCGAGCATCCTGTAATTTCTTTAAAGCATTTTCTGGGTCATCTCCATGATATTGTCCATTATACATTTTGGCCAATATCGGCTGTATAGAATCTTGAATCTCAGAATATTTTTTGTCCAATGAGATTTCTGTCACAGTTTCTTTTGAGTTTTTAAAATCTAAAATTCCCGTATACGAGATTAATGAGATTAGGAGTATCACAGATACCATCATTCCAATTAAAAGATATTTTTTCATCATAGATCAGTTCGCGATGAATGTAACTTAATACTCATAGTAATAATCACAGAATAATCGCACTCGCCTAAATCCAGTCTTAAGAATAGGATTCATGTACATAGCACCACTTCCATGAAAATTTTGGTAAAGCAACCATAACAGGATGTCCAGTTTTTTTAAAATGATTTGTTGCATGCGTCCCTACTGATGAATCACAGCAACCTACATGTCCACAAGTAAGACATAGCCTTAATGCAACCCAGTCAGTACCTTCTTTTTCACACTCTTCACATCCTTCAGTTTTAGGAGAAACATTTTCTTTTATACCGTCAAAGTGGTTACAGGGTTCTTTCATAGGCTATCCACTGAAAACAAAACAACGGCAAAATAATTTTTCTTATCTGTCCAAATTTGTACTGGTTTGAACCCTGTTTTTTGAGCCATTTTTTTGATTTGAGGTATGGCATACTTGTAGGAATATTCAGTATGAATTAATTCGCCTTTCTTGAATTTTAATAAAAGATTGACTTTAGACACAAAAACCTCATGTTTTGTTTTTGATTTTAGATACATCTCAATTCTTTTTTGTTTTTTATTAAAAATGGCTACATGTTCAAACTTGTCATTATCAAAATTTGCTGTCAATTCTTGATTGATTCTGGAGAGCAAATTGAGGTTAAAATTTGCAGTAATGCCCTTTGAATCATTGTATGCATTTTCTAGTATTTTTGCATCTTTTGCTAGATCTATACCAAGTAAGAACAAGTCACCTTTCCTCATAGAGGAACGAATTTTTCTAAGAAATTCAATTCCATGTTCTGGTTCAAAATTACCCAAACTCGAACCCAAAAATGCGACAAGTTTTGCTTTGTGATCCAACTGTCTTATGAATTCCAACCCTGTTTCATATTGATCAATTATTCCAGTTATTTTCAAATTATCATATTCATCATGTAAATTAATTGAACTGTCTTTTAGTATATTTGAAATGTCTATCGGATAATATTCTACATCATTTTGTTTTGTAGTTAAAATCTTTAACAATTTTCTTGTTTTAATTGAGGAGCCACTTCCCAATTCTACCAATGCATAATTCCCAACAAGATATTTGGATAATTCTGATTTCATTGAACTTAAAACTTCGATCTCTGTTCTTGTTAGATAGTATTCAGGCAGGCTACAAATTTTTTCAAACAGATCAGAGCCTGCTTCATCATAGAAAAACTTGGGATGAATGAATTTCTTTTTTTGTGACAAGCTATATGAAATTTCTTGAGAGATTGTGGACTTGAGTTTCGCCTTTGGTTGGAAATAACAAAATCGTGGAGTTACTGCAATTTTTTTATAATTTTCTATTTCTAGTTTTTGTTTTGTTATCATATATCTTCCACGCACCTAAATCCTGCAAACATCCACCTTTCATCAAGTTTAAAGAAATTCCTATAGCTGTTTCTAATGGAATATTTCGGAGTGGCAAACGACGAGCCGCGAAGTACTTTTTGATTGGCAAACCACTTGTCGTTGTATTCTGCAAAGCCAGATTTGAAGCCAGGATAACCTACAAACTCAGAAGAGGTCCATTCCCAAACATCTCCCATCATCTGGTGTAACCCATAATGACTTTTCCCCATGGGATACGACCCTATTTCAGCAGGACCCCACAGGTAGGATTCTAACAGATTTGCATGGCTCTCTTTAGGAGAATCATTTCCCCAGGGATACTCTGTCTTTGTATTTTTATCTTCGTTCCAGCAGGCTGCCTTTTCCCATTCTGCTTCTGTGGGCAATCTCTTTTTTGCCCATTTGCAATATGCGTCTGCTTCATAATAGCTGACATTACAAACAGGCTCGTTTGGATGTAGTTTTTGTTTTCCTCTAAAGTCATGCCGTAACCAGTTTCCATATTCTTTTTCCCAGTACATCGGAGATTTCCAATTGTTTTTCTTTACAGCATCCCATCCATCTGCAAGCCAGAATCTAAAATCTTCATAACCGCCTTCTTCAACAAATTTTAGATAATCTGCATTTGTTACAGGAAATACATCGATAGAATATGTATTCAAGTAAACTTTGTGTGTTGGAAGTTCGATATCATAACTAAAGTCAGAACCGCTGTATCCCATGTCATACATACCACCTAAAATTTTAATTGATTTTTTTTCTACTTGAGATGGTTTTTGCAGAGTGTTTTGTTTTATTGGTACATATGTACTTGCAAGTAGATGTTGTAGATCATATACCAATAGTTCCTGATGTTGACATTCATGATTAAATGCCATTTTGAAAAGATAAATTTCATTTTTATTAATTGATGATTTTTTGAGAAAATCCTCCACTCTTTTATTTATTATATTAAAATATTGTAGAGTTTCATCAACAGTAGGTCTTGAGACAATTCCTCGTTTTGCCTTCTCATGAGGCTCACCAAATGCTTGATAATAGGAATTTAGAACTTTGGAAAATTCTTGAGAATAAAATTCATAATTTTGATCTATTTTATTCATGATAACCTCGTAGAACCAGCTCACATGTCCAAGATGCCACTTTGGAGGGCTCATAAATACAGCAGTCTGCACTACAAAATCATCTTTTTCTAATGTCTTAACAAGGTCTAGAGTTTGGGTTCGAATTTTTTTGAATGTTTCAAGTTGGTTTGTAATTTCTGAAATATTTTCTTGTTTTGCAGTCATATAACATATATGAAGAAATGGCATATTAGTATCTTCCAAACTTATTATGAATTTTGTTTAAAAGATCAAGACATACAGATAGACTTGAAAAACATATTCGCAGTACATGGTCACAGTTCTGTAGGATTAAGATACTAGGAATAATTTCAGATCTATGATATTTTTGAGGACATTACAATAACTACTCATAGTCTGAGTTCTAGAGCATTTTTGTCCTCAATACTATTTTATTTTATGACAACCATTACTTGCCAAGTGAAATATCCAAGATGCTGCAACAAAGAACCCGCGTACTTGGTCACTTATGACTGTGGGCCAGATCCACAGCAAACTATGCTTGTGTGCAAGAGCCATTTCAAGGAAGAGCCATTTCAAAGATTTGCAATAAAGATAGAAAAATTGAGAGAATAACTTAATAGTTCGATTTCAAAAAATTCTGTAAATGAAAAACCTTCTTGTTTTATCAATCATTTTCTCATTGCTGATGACATCATCATTTGTAGCAGTATACGCCCAGCAACCACAACTTGCATCATACCGTGAAACCGCGCACATTCTAGTTGATGAAAAAGTGCAGAACAAGACTACGGCATTTATCACATTGGCATCAACAAGTCCAGTTGAAATGCGAGTCCCGGCAGATCTTAGCCAAAGAATTAGCAATACTGCAAATGTAACATCAGTTGTAATAACAAATGCACAAAACTGCATCACTGGAGTTCAGGATCAAGGATGCATATTGATAAACATCGTTTCACCAGCACTCATTGAAAGTTATAACATTACAGCAATCCAGACAGCTGCACGACAAATTGGAGATAACATAATTGATAGTATGAACACGGCATTTGCAACAAACGCACAGTTTAGCAGCGTCTATGTCAATCCAAAAGGAGATTTGAGTGGAGCACTTGGCACATCCGGAATAGTATCAGGAAACAGGACCATATCTGTAATATACACAATGTCAAGACCTGATTCAGCATATCTTTTTGACGGATTGACTGCAATTTTAATACCAAAACAAATTCGTGATGACGGTGGATTTTTTAGTGCTGCACAAAAAATGGCCCAAGACTCCAATTCCACAGTAACATTTGCAATCACTCCAGGACAAGGTGCACAACTATACCAACTCCAAGTCTCAAAACAAATTCCAATCACTGCACAGGTAACATCAGTCAAGCCACTTGAACTGCTAGGAGTAGACAAGCTTGAAAAATCAAATTACTTTGATGTTGGATTCTTTCCTTTGAATTCTATTTTGGATGTAACGGTAATATCAAATCAAAACGTTGCAATAACAAACCATGGTGGAGACTTGGCACCAACTACAATCAAGGACGGTCAAAAGTTACCAGCAGACTTGACCAAATCAGGATGGATAATGGACCCAGAATATGGACAGAGAATTTCTGCAATATACTTATTTGGAAAAGATACAGGAGTTACAAACGAACAGGCTTCACTCACTCTAGGAAATACAATTCCAGCAGACAATCAAAACAACACAACTGTGTCATCACCAACTCCAAGTGCACCAAATAACTATTCCATGTACGCACTAATTGGCATAGTTGCAGCAGGTGGAGCCGCAATCTACTTGTTTTTGAAAAGAAAGTAAAATTTAGAGAATCAAAACTGCTGCTGTAAATACCGTAGTCCATTGACCTTTTGCATCACCAACAGCGCTCTGGGTTATGTTTCTAGTCTTGTAAATTTGTCCAGATATCTTCCACTGTTGTCTTTTTACATCCCAGCTCTTGTTTACATCAAAGGATATTCCAAGTGAGGATGCAAGCATCTGTGCTGCAATGTCTTCTGCATAGTCGCCTGCCTCTTTTTCAGTCTCCCCAAATGAGACATATTCTGAAAGATATCCATATTTTGTATTGTCCTTTGGTTCTGCAATTCCAACAGATGCTGCCATTAGTCTGTGTGGTTCATTGCTTTCTTGCCTAGAGTAAATTGCAAAAGTCACGCTACCAGGTCTTATCAATTTGAGGCCTTCGGCTTTTGAAATTACCTTGCAGCCAGGTGGAAATATACTTGAAATTAAAACCAAATTTGTTCCGGCAATTCCGGCATCTCTGAGTGCATACTCAAAACTTGTCAACCTATCAGTATGTACGCCCTTACCTTTGGTAAGGAAAATTTTCTTGGCTACTAAATCTAGCACAAATCAAGTCTTAACTCACATCTTTAAAAATATATTGAATTGACAAAAAACGAATTATGTCAAGTTCTGCAACGACGAAATTATTTCTTGTCCATGTTTTTCAGGACTGATATCTCTGAAAATTTTTGAGACCTTGCCGTCTTTGTTGATGATGAAAGTTGATCTCTTTGCAAGTCCTGCAATATTCAGACCCGCATATGCCTTGCATGTAGTCTTTGTAGTATCGCTTAGGTGAAGATATGGTACGCCATACTCTTCAACAAACTTCTTTTGATCCTGTACAGTATCAATAGATATTGCAAAGAGTTCAGCATTTTGCTCCTTAATCTGTGGATATGCTTGAATTGTTGCCTGTGCCATCTGGAATATTTTTTTTGATGGACATCCAAATAGATGATTTTTAGGATAAAAACATAGTACAATGTTTTTCTTTCCTTGAAAAGAGCCTAGTTTTATCACACTGCCATCATTTGCTGCAAGTTCAAAATCTGGTGCAGTATCACCTTCGTTCATGATAGTTATTTTACCATACCAGTTAATACCATTTTTGTTTGGGTTTTTTTATCAGGAAATTAAACCAGAGTTTACTTTTTGAAGGTCTTTTGGTATAGTTTTATTCCGGCAGATATTGCCTTTTTGGCACTTGCTGCATTTTTCCATCCAAGTATCTCAACTTTCTTTCCTTCAAGCTGCTTGTAGGTTGCAAAAAAGTGTGCAATCTCCTTTGTGACATGTTTTTCCAAGTCAGAGAGGTCATTGACATTTTCAAATCTGACATCATCTTTTGCAACACATAAAATCTTGTCATCCATTTCTCCTCCGTCTTTCATCTGAAGCATACCAATTGGACGTGATTCAATCAACACTCCAGGATATGTAGGATTAGTTACAAGTACTAGCGCATCCATTGGGTCACCGTCTTCTGCAAATGTCTGTGGAATTATACCATATTCTCCAGGATAGAAAAATGGTGAAAACAAAACTCTGTCAAGTTTTATGACACCGTGTTTTTTGTCATATTCGTATTTGTTCTGAGAACCTTTTGGAATTTCAACTATAACATTAATCACAGAAGGCACTTTTGGGCCAGTCTCAATATCACGCCACAAGTCCATAATAAATTGTTCAAAAATACAGCCTTATTTAATTGACATCATGGGAAAATAATTTCCTTATATTGTATTTCTTGTTTTTTTAAATGCCAAATTTTCGGAAAAGATAAAACATCAATTCATCCAGTTGGAAACCATGAAGGCAGCCTATGTATCCGGACCATCAGATGTCCAGATTAAAAATGTAGAAAAACCACAAGCAGGTCCTGGTGAGGTCCTGGTTCTAATGAAAGCATGTGGAGTATGTGGCTCTGACTTGGAAAAAATATACGGCAAGTACAGCCAGCCTTCAATGAGATTAGGTCACGAACCATCTGGAGTAGTTTTGGAAACAGGAGAAGGTGTTTCCGATTTTAAAAAAGGTGACAGGGTCTTTACACATCACCATGTCCCGTGTTATACATGTCATTATTGCACACATGGAAATGAGACCATGTGCCAAAAATATTCAGAGACAAACTTGTCACCATGCGGTTTGGCTGAAGAGTTTATCGTTCCCCAGTGGAATACATCCCATGGCGGAATAATAAAACTGCCAAACCATGTCAGTTTTGAAGAGGCATCAATGATAGAGCCACTGGCATGCTGCATACGGGCATGGAATAAAATAAAATTCAAGAAAGGCGATTCCATTGCAATTCTAGGGGCAGGACCAACTGGACTGATGCACCTTATGCTAAGCAAGGCATATGGGATACAAGACATATTTTGTCTAGACATTAATGATTTCAGACTGGGCTTTGCAAAAAAATTTGGCATAACAGAATCAATAAGATCAGACGACCCAGAAGCCTACCAAAAAATTCTTGCCAAGACACAAAACCGTGGAGTTGATATCGTCATGGTTTCAACTGGCAGCATCAATGCAATAGCACAAGCAATTGACTTTGTAAGAAAAGGTGGAACTGTAGTTTTATTTGGCGTTCCAACAAAAGATGTTACCATGTCACTTGCAATGAGCAAAGTATATTCTAAAGAAATCACAATCACACCAAGCTATGCAGCATCTGAAAAAGACACCAATGAAGCATTTGAGATGATACAAAAGGGAACTGTAAATGTAAAAGATTTGATCACACACACATTTTCTCTTGAAGAATCTGCAAAGGCATTAGATTATGCCCACCAAGGAAACGATTCCATGAAAATAATAATTACAAATTCAGAAACGCTTAACTAAGGCAAATTTTTTCGATGATGATATGGACTGGGGACTCAAAAACAGACTGGCAAAAATAATCAAGCCGCAAAACAGGCGAGGTGTCATGCTTGCTGTAGACCACGGTTACTTTTTAGGACCAACAGAAAGACTCGAAGTCCCAAGAAAAACAATTGCCCCACTATTACCTTTTGCAGATTCTCTCATGCTAACACGTGGTGTCCTAAGGACATCAGTTGATGCAAACTTTCCAGTACCAGTAGTGCTTCGAGTGTCAGGAGGTGCAAGTATTATTGGAAAAGACCTCTCAAATGAAAAAATCACCACCTCAGTAAAAGAAGCAATCAGACTCAATGTGTCTGCCATGGCAATGTCAATATTTGTAGGAGCAACGCACGAACACGAGTCACTTGTCAGTTTAGGCAATCTAGTAAACGAGGGCGAAGAATATGGAATTCCAGTACTTGCAGTTACTGCAGTAGGAAAAGAACTTGAGAAACGTGATGCAAGATATCTTAGCCTAGCATGTAGAATGGCTGCAGAGTTTGGCGCACATTTGGTAAAAACATACTATTGTGAAAACTTTGAAAAAGTTGTAACATCCTGTCCAGTTCCAGTAATAATTGCAGGTGGCCCAAAGCTTGCAACAGAGCTTGACGTGTTCAATCTAACCCATGACGCATTACATGCAGGCGCATCAGGTGTCGACATGGGACGAAACATTTGGCAAAACGACCATCCAGTTGCAATGATAAAGGCAGTAAGAGCTATCGTTCACCAAAAGGCTACAGTAAAAGAGGCTCATGAAATTTTCAAAAAAATAAAAGACGAATCCCCAAAACAAAATAAGCCGGCTCAAAAGAGCAAACCAAAAAAGTAGATTTCTAGTCTGAAAGTTTTGTCAGGTGCAAGTGTACAATTTTCCATTTGGGATTTTTTCCCAGTACAAATGTTGCCCTGCTGTTCATTGTCATGTGCTGTCCACGAAAGCTGTAATTGTCAACAATCATTCCAGACTGGAACACATTAAAAGTTGCAACTGCAAATGTTTCAAACAGGTCAACTCGTAGATTTTTTAATTCATAATCATAGTCAGATATGCTAACAAACCGTAATTGTTCAAGTGCAGTTGTAGTTGCAAAGTCCTTGAGATCAAACGGTGGAACATCACTATATGCAGAAAACCTAGGATCTTCTAACTGTATGACACTTAACGGTGCGACATTTTTTGTTTTTCCTGCATTGAAAAATGTCTCTATAATTTCCAGAATCTCTTCTTTGTCGCTCAAAATCGGTATTGCTTGAGGCAAATCTAGTTTAAGTCTTCTGACGGTACATGCCGCCTAGACAGGTAAGTTTTTGACAGATTCAGGCACCCAAGGCCAACAATATATTTACCATTATTTGTTGGAATGTGGAAATGAACTGCACAGTAGCATGTCAGACCCGGTCCATCCATTTTTAAACTAGAATAACATTGCAGAGGAAATCTACACCAGTTTTTTAAACTATACTTGTCCAGTACGTATACGAATGAAAATTTTGTATTTCTCAATTATTGGCTCAGTTACAATTTCGATAATTGTATCACTTATTTTTTTCACAATACCAGACAATCGTTTTCATTGTACATTTTGTCCTGAAGATCGTACACCAAATCAACCATTGATAATAGACGATATCACAACTGCTCCAAGCGAATTATATGTTTGAAGTACTTTTCTCATATATGCAGATGT
>JBOGQV010000181.1:0-5213 GCA_050749145.1 Nitrosotalea sp.
TTTTGGATTTTGGCTGGACCTTTGCAAGTGTAATGTATCCCGACCTGACATATGGTCTCCTTGGAAATCTCACTTGATCATTTGTCTCAGTCGGTTCTAGCCCTGCAGCCTTGGCAGCAGCAATCAATTCATTTAACGATGGGTCAAAAACACTCTTTTCACGAGAAACCCTTCGACCCATTTTTTTTGGGATGGTCTTATTAAAATAATCCAACCAGATTACGATGTGTTCGTAATCTTTCATTTCATCACTTTATCAAGATTGCATTTACTACGCCGTCTTGACCGGGTCTAGAAATTACCTTGCATTGACCTGCTTCTGTTTCTAGGATTGCTCCCTTTGAAATTACTCCACGTCTTTCATAGTCCTTGTTTGACGGGTTTTTCAATACTTTGAGAATTTTTAATTTTTTAACTTTAGAACCTGGAACTGTTAAGTTGACAACATTTGTGGTCTTCAATGATGTCTTATGATTTCCTCCTCGGGTCTTGCGTGTTATGGTTACCTGCTCTCCTGGAACTGCTTCTACTGAATATCTGTCAATTTCATATTTTCGTCTTGATCTGAGGGGATATCTTCTACCTCCAGTAATCTTACTTGTTGCAAGATTTTCCACAGATTTCTTCATGTTGATTCGATAAAGTAACTCTAAATATAAATGTGAGATTCAAGGTATTAATTTTCTACTGCTTTTTCCTTTTTAATTTCGATAAATTTAATAAAAAATCAGTATCCGTGTAAACGCTTGTTACTATTGCACCTCTACATAGAAAGCACTTGCATGGTCATCCGCTAATCCCTGTGTACTGTTGGACATCATGTTTATCGCAAAACCATAAGTGCCTGACTTTACGGTCTTGTCAATGCTGATAGTCATATTCATTGTCATGAGTGGTTTTTCATGTGTCTTTTCATCCATAGATTGCATCTGGATATTTTTCATGGGAAGCGTGATGGTAAATCCCTGTGGTAATTGTGGATGATTAGGATCCACATTTCCTACCCCAAGTTTTGAATCAGCCTGAGTTACTACAATATCTACACTTCTTGGTGTGGTACTACCGTAAATGTCTACAGGAACCGTTAATGTTTCTCCAATAGTGGCATTAATGTGAAGTGGTACATTTGCACTAAAATCCATAAAGTCTCCAGTAGATTTGTTTGCTAATGTTTGTGGTGTTGCAATAAAGAACAAAATTAATGATACAACAACAATTACACCAATTCCGGTTCCAGTAATTATTGAAAGATGGAGAGGTTTCAAAATATGTTATAATTTACTCTTCAAACTTTAAAAAATTGACATAGGTTCATACCATAAGATCATTCAAGAACTAAGCCTACTTCTGCATTTCCGAACAAATGTCTAGTCAACTGTAAAACATGAGTCTAAGTATATCCCTTAGTCGATTTTTAACCATAGTTCAATACAGTACACTCAACCAGACAAATTAGTAGCAATGTTTTTTATGAATCGCGCGAGGCTTTATCTTTGTGGGTCCAAAGATCCTCCTTTCCATTCCAGTCTTTGTCGTACTTTTAGCTGTAGGAGCGTTGCATCTGGCTCATGGAGACAATAGCCAAGTCTCAGTATCTAGTCCTACGATGGTGGACGCTACAGGTCATGCCATCTCAAGCTTTCAGGTTGGCCAACAGATAGGAATCCAGTCTGTGCTTACAAACCACGAAGCACACGATCAAAGGTTTGCATATGTTGTTGAAGCCATAGACAAGAACCACGTTTTAGATTACTTTGAGGGCTTTTCAGCATCCATGCTAAACAACCAGTCCCTCACTGCAACCCAAGTCTGGATGCCAAAAGAGGCTGGGGATTATACAATTCAGGTATTTGTCTGGGACAGTCTTGCCTCTGCAGCTCCCCTCTCCGATATAATGGAAAAACAGATAACGGTACAAGCACCAGAAGATACTTCTGTACAAACAATAATTCAAAAGTCATCGGCGTCAACAATTTGGTTCGAGTATACTCCGGTATGTTGCAATGGTTCTCCATGGGAAAATAAATATCCAGCTCCAGAGGTTTCACTTCCTGAATTCATCAAAATAAAAGATTACTTCAACGGTTTTGGAATTACAGTAATTAAATCAATGCAGACACATACCAACTGTGACTACTGCACAGAAATTAATGGCAAGCCACTAGATTATTCATATTATTTGCTAGTCCCTTCATCCGATGAAAATAAGATGCTCAATCTTGGATTCGAGAAGGTGGACACAATACCTTCCGATGTTTCTACTGCTGGTATGTGAGATTCAGTAAAAATACCAGATTGTTGTTTAAAAAAACTGACGTAGATTTTCACTGAAGGCATTCTCTCTAATTATACCATTTACAGATGGAGGCACCATTTTTGGACTAATTGTTGACTTGGGTTAAAGGTTCAGTGGGAATTTGGGGTTGTTGAATTGTAACTTGGCTTGGGTTTCTTACCTTTGTGAAGAGTTTTTGCTTGAGGAGATCTTTGTCTCCTTGTATGCCAAAATATTTCTGGAATTTTTCAGTAGTGTTGTAAATCTTTAGTCTTCCAACGTTTTGGTGTTCGATATAGTCTAACTGTTGTAATAGTTTAAGGTGCATGTATACTCCTGATCCTCTTACCTCTACTAGTCTTTTTGATGAAACAGGTTGCATGTATGCAATATATGATAATGTTTTGAGTGTGGCTGTAGGCAAAAGTGGTTTTGACGCATATTTTCTAATCACTGTGTTAAACTCTGGTTTTAGTTGAAATACGTACGACCCATCTGGTAGGCTTGCAACTTCAATTGCCTTGAACACTGCTTTTGTCTTTTTGACGAGATTTGTCATTAGGGCCAAAGTTTTGGTTCTAGATTCTGTACCTGATGCCTTGATGAGTTCTTCTATGGTTAGAGGTCTTCCAGCTGAGTATAATGCAGCCTCTAGTCTTGCCATGGCATCATCGTCTTCTATCTTTCCCATGTATGACATCAAGTAGGTTGTAGCATACTTAAATGAAATTCCTACTTAGTGTTGATCTGATTGTAAATTTCTATTTTATCAGTGATACAACTATGTCGTCTTCTGTCTGTTCAAGATCTACTTTCATATCTCTTGCCAAGAATAAAATGGCAAAAAAGCATCTGATTACGTCAATTAGCTCAAGTTCTGACACTATACTCTTAAAGGAACCATAACCTGTGGCCTTGATTTTATTCATTATCAATTCTTCATACTGTCCTATTATCTTCTCAAGAGAGATGAAATAATCATCAAAATTGGGTGCTTGGACTGGCTCAAATTCTAACTGTCTTCTACTTGAACGTGGGTTTGCTATTGTTCCAATAAGATTCTCAAGTACTGATAATAATTCATCTAGTGTTACTGGGTATGTTGACTCGTGCCTATATGGCATGTTTATCACTTCAATATCCACGTCCTCTCTTTGTGTGAGGGGTTTTTTCTCCATGGCTGCCTTTTGTAGTGCAAAGATACTTTCCACTTTCATTCTATGTATCATGGCAGAAGACAATGCGGCAATTCCTGCCACTCTAAGATCTTTTTTATCTGTCTGACTAAGAATTTTAATTAAAATCTCTAGAATGCGTACTACATCAATACTCCATACATCCTTCTTTGAAACATCTAGAGGGCTAAACAGTATGTTTACTGGAGGTTGAGAGATGCCTACATTGGGATTTTCCTTGCTCATTCTGTCACTGCTCTGTTTTGTTTATAATACATGTTTTATCTACTCTTTTCCTAATTCAAGTCAAGAGTTTTCCTCTTACACAAACCAAATATTATACGCGTGTTGTAAATAATTAACAATGGAAAAGGATCTAGAAAAATTTGATCTTGCGTGTACCTATCTGAAAAACAATCAAAATATGACTGCCCACAACATGTTTGTGGATCTTGCTCAAAAGGAGATGAAAAATAACAACTACAAAGCTGGACTCTATCTCATACTTGCATCTGAATGTAAATCAAGACAAGGAAAAGAAAGAAAAGATGAACTCTTGGAAGCAGCTAAACTTTACATCAAGTTTGCAAAAAAGGACAAAAATAATTCAAACTATGCATACCAATGTGCAGCACGGTGCTTTCTTCGAATAGGGCACTACGATGATGCCATGAAGGCATTTGAAGAGGCTCAAAAATATTCCCATGAAGTGGTTGAGGAAAAAAGGCCTATTGTTGTGGTTGATGACAGTCCTGCAATTTTGTTGAGGCTTCAAAGTTTTCTGCAGCAATTAGGTTATGATGACATACAAACTGTAGCAGATGGTAAGTCTGCAATTAATCTTATTTCAAAACTTATCAAATCAAAACAAAATCCTATTGTGTTGCTTGACATGGACTTGCCTGATCTAAAAGGTGATGTAATTGCAAGAACTCTTCTTGAATCAAAACCTGATATGTCCATCATATTAATAACCGCTGATGAAAAGTCCACACCGCGTGTTAGAAAGACTATTGGTTTTGGTTCTACCGCATTTGTTCAAAAACCATTTTCAATAAATGAATTGAAAAATGCGCTAGACACAACTAGAATGTCTGAAGTCAAGTAAGTAATAGCATTGACATGTTTAGAAGGTTTACGTCCTTGATCTGGATTCCGCTCATCTTGTAATCTATTATCTGGTCGGAGAATTTTTCTACTATTCTTGCAGATGGATTCTTTTCAACTCCTTCCACTCTTAGTACAACAATCATGTTCCAGTCTCCATCTACTGTTGCAACAAAAAGATAGTTTGGTAAAGTTTTGATATAATTTTTTATTGATTCTGTTATGTTATCCATAGATCTTGTTATTTTGAGTTTAAGAAATAATGCTTCAAACTGATCATTTGATGATATTCCGCTTAATACTGCCTTGTAGCCTTTAATGATTCCATTTTTTTCTAACCTCTCAATTCTTTTTCGGATGGTTCTATCAGATACATCAACACCCAAATTTCTTAACTCTGTTGCTATTTCTTTTGAAGGCGTTCTTGCATTTTTGTTAAGAATATTAATTATTTTTTGATCAACTTCATCTAATGTAGACCAATTTTTATCATCAGACATGATTATGTAATTGAGTAGTGACTTTTTGAAGTTTATGATATGGTCCCACGCGCAGGATTTGAACCTGCGACAACCCGGTTTCTGTAAGCCTGATAGGCTGGATTACGGTTAGCCGCTGGCCAACCACTACAGCCGGAAGCTCTACCAGGCTGAGCT
>JBOGQV010000182.1:0-1895 GCA_050749145.1 Nitrosotalea sp.
GTCCTGAATTTCACTACAGGAAGCCGATGCGCCGGCGCCTGGGTGTATCGGGTGGGGCGGTGAGCTCGCGCAGCGCGTTGAGAATCTGCGCGATCGTGCGGTCATGCGTGCCGACTTGGCTTTCGAGTTCATCCAGGCGCCTGCCGATTTCGGTATTTGCCCGGACGGCTTCGCGCATCTGGACGAACGCGCGTACGACGAAGACCGACAATTCGACGGCTTGGGGCGAATTGAGGACGCTAGCCGCCATGACGGCGCCATGCTCGGTGAACGCGATTGGCGGATAGCGTCGTCCGCCCCAACTTGAGATCACAGATTGTGATCTCAAGTCCGCAACTTCTTGTTTTGTCAGTCGAAATGAAAAATCTGACGGGAACCGTTCCGGCTTGCGTCGAACAGCCTGCGTCAGTGTTCGCGTCTGCGCGCCATAGAGCGCGGCCAGGTCGGCATCCAGCAACACGCGCTGCCTGCGGATCGTCCGAATGCGCGCTGCGATGGCCTCAATCGGCTGCATCGCTGCCCCCGTTTGCTAGATCCGGTCCAGCAGGCTCACGACGCCGCGCCCGCCACGGTTCAGTACGTGCGTGTAGATCATCGTCGTGCTGACGTCGCTGTGTCCGAGCAGCTCCTGCACGGTGCGGATGTCCTGCCCTCGTTCGAGCAGGTGCGTGGCGAACGAGTGGCGCAGGGTATGGCTGCTGACGGGCTTGATGATGCGGGCATCGCGCGCGGCGCGCTTGATGGCCCGGCCGAGCGTGTCCGGGTAGACGTGGTGCCTGCGAATCACACCGTTGGCGGGATCGGCGCAGCGGTAGGCGGACGGAAATACGAACTGCCAGGCCCATTCGGATCCGGCGCGCGGATATTTGCGGGAGAGCGCGTGCGGCAGCGAAACCTCGCCGTAGCCCTCGTCAAGATCGCGGCGGTGGAGCAAGCGCACTTTGCCGAGCTGCTCGCGCAATCCGGGCGCCAGGTTGTCGGGCAGCATCGTCACGCGATCCTTGCCGCCTTTGCCGTCGCGCACCGTGATCTGCCGGTAGGCGAAGTCCAGGTCCTTCGCGCGCAGCGACGGGCACTCGATCTGCCGCAGCCCCGAGCCGTAAAGCAGGCCTGCCATCAGCTTGAGGCTGCCGCGCATGCAGCCGAGCAGGCGCGCGACCTCCGCTTCGGTGAGCACGGTGGGGACTCGCACCGGTCGCTTCGCGTGGACGACGCCCTTCAGCCACCGCAGATCGTGGCCGAGCACGTGCTTATAGAGAAAGAGCAGCGCCGAAAGCGCCTGGTTCTGCGTTGCCGCCGCGACGTCGCGCTCGGTTGCGAGCCAGCTCAGAAAAGCGGTTACTTCGGCCGCGCCCATCTGCGCCGGGTGGCGCTTGTCATGGAAGAAGATGAAGTAGCGTATCCAGTACCAGTAGCTCTTCTCCGTGCGCCTGCTGTAGTTGCGAATTCGCACCGCCTCGTGGAGCCGCTCCACCAGCTTCTTTTCCTGCTTGTCCTGAGGCTTTCCGGAATCCGCAGGGGAATCAGCTTGTTGATCCATAAACCGCCGGATGATGTGGGCGCTGTGCATGCATACAGTATCCAACGTCTTGATTCCGAGGGCGTTGACACGCCGGCGCACGGACAAGGTCTATGATATTCGGCACCAATAACGACTATTAAGAGTTAGGCATCTCGCAACGGAGCGGCAGGAACCCGGAAGCGAAGCGGTGCGTTGATTCTGGACGAATCCGCACGTTCCATAAATTGTTACAATTGGGGCATTAGGCATCCGATGATCAAGGCGATACCGATGCGCAAGCACATTTGGGTCGACTTGCTGCTCTACCCGACCCATACGTTGCCGATTGCGGCGGCGCCGGTGATGGTAGGAGCCGCACTGGCGGCGCGCGACC
>JBOGQV010000183.1:0-10960 GCA_050749145.1 Nitrosotalea sp.
CCGTTTAGTTATGATGTAAATGTCCATATTTTATCATGATTTGTTGAGGTAAAATCTTGAAAAGTCATAATTGTCTTGTGGGTATAATTCATCAGGGGTTGTTAATTTTTAGCAAGAAGAAAGCTACATCACTTTTTTAAATCATGTCTGTCCAGTACGTATACGAAATGAAGTTTCTATATTTTTCAATGATTGTGATAATTTTTGTTGGGGGAACAGGTACTATATTTGCACAAACAAATAACACCCACATACAAAGTGAAATTGCATCTCATAATTTTACCTGTCTTGACAGGATAACTGAAATCATGAAGGCAAAATATGCATCATTTGATGAAGAGCGAGCTAAAACAGAATCTGTAAATTATGATGCATTCAAGTCTGCAGTAAAAAATGACACGTACATATTTCATGCAGTATCACAAGAATGGAAAGACGACCCAGTAAAGTGTGATGCCACACTCAAAGCTGTTCTTGTATTATTCTCTGTAACCAATGCTTCGGGAAAAGACAGGGATATTACCGTAATAATAAATCCTGAATCATACAAACCTCAAGGCATTGATGTGCAATATGATGTACCTATTCATGGCGGTGGTATAATCCAAAACTTGGGAGAAACTGTTGTGGCAGAAAATTCTACTGGGACTGGAATTTCATCTGCGCCTCAATATTCACTTTGGAATTATTTAGTTGAAGGACAGGTTACTTCAGTTGACATGTCACAAGATGGTGCCTTTATTGTTGCAGGGACAAAATCTGGATCTAACCGTGGAACTGTAGATTTTCTTGATAGAAATGGAGATCTTCTCTGGCAACATGTCTTTGATAGGGACATTTGTTGTGTTGCCATAACTCCTGATGGCTTGCATGTACTAGTTGGAGGATACAATCTTTCAGGTGGAGGAGTAGGAAATTTTGCAGCAGCTCAGAGTTATAAAAATGGACAAATTTATTATCTAAATAACAACGGCACACTCCAATGGAGTCATGATTTTGGCATTTATCCTATACTTTCTATTGCCATGTCCACTGATGGTTCCCTCATAGGTGCTGACACTGATAATGGCAAAATTCTTTATTTTGATGAACATGGACAACTTCTTCTGAATCATTCCAATGACAATATAATCTGGAATCATACGGGTCTTTCAAATATGGAAAAATTTTCACAAAATAATACTTATACAATACGTGGTGAATGGGCTACTGCAGGACACACTGTCCAGTTTTTTGATAAAGGTGGAAATCTTTTGTGGTATTATGACGCAGATACTCCATCTTCTGTGGCAATATCATCAAAGGGTGAATATGTTGCAGTTGGAACAGGTTCATTACAAGACTTGAATCATGTGTATTTTTTTAATGGAGCACCCAAAACTCAATTGCAAACATTGCAATCAGAATTGGATAAATCTCAGATACAAGTTGAGGGTGCTGTACTTGAGCAAAGAAACACAGAACAATACAGTCAAGCTCTTACCATGCTTGAAGTTGGGATTCCTATATTTGGTTTGATAATTGCGATGCTTTTGATAACAAGACAAAGGAAGAAAAAATGAAATCTCTACATATTTCAATGATTGGACTTGCCATTGTATTTTTTGGAATTTTATTCTGTAATGTATATGCTACGTGTGCTTCTGACCCTGATGGTATACTGCAATGCACTACGGGCTCAACTCAATTACTATATTCTGTAAAAACGGACATGCCCAATTATGAAAATATGGAAAAACCAATTATTACAATAACTGGAATGCCTCTTGCTCCAGTACATGTTGAGATTGATGATTCATCTGGAAATATTGTGTTTTCACATGACTTGGGTAACTTGACAAATGGTTCCATCAATTATACTTTGGACATATCATCATACAAACCAGGTGTATATTCTACAACTGCAACTTCTCCAGTGTCTAAACTAACAACTAGTTTTACCGTGGATCTTATACCAACGGGTGGGCCCATAACTCTGAACGTTGACAAAAGTTTGTATCTTCCAGGAGATCATGTCATAATACTTGGCACTTGGATTTCTAATGATCTAATACAATTGTCATTAATTAATCCTAATGGTATTTCTGTAGAATCTGCACAAACAGTTTCAGATAAGACTGGACATTTTTCATTATTTAATTTTACAATTCCCACAAACGCAATTTCTGGAATTTGGCAAATTGATGCAACAAGTGGTGTATCGCATTCACAAATACAAATTACAATAAATTCTACTTTTCATAATATCACATATGTGGGAATTAATGTAGCTAAACTTTCTCCATTAAAGCAGCTCAAATCAGGAATTGCAGTACAAAATGTAACCTGTAGTGAAAGCCTTGTACTTGTTATCAAAACAACTGATGGCTCACCTGCATGTGTTAAGGATACAAGTGTTGGTAGACTTGTACGACAGGGTTGGTGGGCCTGGAATGACAAAGTTGGAGATACAATAGTCAACACTCCTGACAAAAGAGATTTTGACAGTAAATCCTGTGGAATGTCAGATATCGTATCATCAATAGTTGGAACTAGTGGTTTTGTTAGAGATACTCTTCCTTCTAATGGTATTACTTATTCTGGTGTGAACTTTACAGGCCTTGCAGGTACTGGTGCACAGTTTGCAATCATGCCAAATTCTATTGCACAAATTGAATTTACATATGATTTTAATCAATATCCGGGTACTGACTGTAAAGTTACATCAAAAGATGTAATTGCTGCTACCAATCCTGCAAAGCCGGATATTTCCATATCTGATTTGCTAAGTTCTCCTGACATAATTGTGGTAGATAAAACTGGAATACGTACTGATCTTCCACTGTTGGGAGATTCAGGAGATGTTCAAGTAAAACTAGTTGGTGCAGAAGATCTCAATGATCATGTAGTAAAGGTGACATATCAAATAATATCAAAACCTGTATCTCAAATTGGTAAATCCTATTTTCTAAGTTTTTGGTGGCACAGTGCGGTTGGTATAACTGTGGGAAATGATTTGTACAATGGCACGGCATTTTCTGGACCTAGATTTGGTTAGTAAAAATGAAAACACTATACTTTTCAATAATTGTAGGCTCTGGAATTTCTGCTGTACTAGCAGTTGGAATATACTTGATGGTTTTTCCAAGTGTCATTTTTTCAACTGATCTTACTCCGTCATGTAGTCCTGCCCCAAACATCTCAAGAGATGAAATCGCCCTGAAAAAAATATCCTGGATATCTGTAACTAGAATAGAAAAAAACCAGACAAGTCTTGATTGCACCACTGTGACCTCTGAAACTTTTTTGCACATTCCAAAACTTGAGCAAGCATTATCTGGGGCAGACCAATGCATGCAAGGAAAAGATGGAGTCTGTTCATTTCCTAGTGGTTTTGGTATGATGACTTTATTATCAAATGGACTAGTACCTGTGGATGATCGTACAAACTATCGTTCCAGTCTGACACAAGATGAAGCACATTTTCTGCTAGATAACGTCAATTTTGAGCATGTCGGAAATTTGGTTGCAGGGGATGTAAACTATGATGGAAAATACTATCAGGTTTTACTGCATACTAGTGATACTCCTATCTTGCCTCAGGTGAGTGCAAATTTTGCCGTAGAACCGGTTTCAACTGATGATCTATCTGTAGGCAAGTCAGTAAACTATACCATAATTGTACAAACACTTGCAACCTTTGGGGTGCCTGTGTCAGTTACACTGTATCCCGTAATTAATGCACAAGACTCTGGAATTACTGTAAAAATAATTCCTGACACACTTTCAATCCCTGAGAGAAGTACTGCAAATGCTACTCTAGTCATAACTGCTGGACCTGGTGCACAAAATGGAACTTATGACATTGGATTTAATGGACAATTACAAGATGGTACATTTTCTGACAGAATGAGGCAAACAAGTTGCCCATGTATCAGAATAGGTGATTCTGACTGGACTGTTAGGACATATTATGGTGATAGTGGTTCATGGGGTGGAAAGAGCCCGCCATCATGGCTTCAAGTAGAGACTACAACTGGGAAGAATACGTATCATACAGGTGAGCCAATTGAAATTAAAAATTTCATAATCAATAATAGTACAAATACGATTACACTAGAAAGCAACACAAGGTTGTTTGTCACTGTATACAATCAAGTGAACGGTACTGGCGCTCATCGTTATTTTTATGGCATTGATGCATTCTATGAAGGAAAACCAATTACACTAGAACCTCATTCCAAAACCATGATTGCAAGGCCATTTTACTGGGATCAACGCACTCTTGGCTCTGATTCTGTATTGCACAATGTAATTTCTGGAACCTATAACATTGACGCAAACTTTGGAAGCTATAACGGAGGAGTCTGGGACAATGACTTTCCAATAACTATACGATGATTATGAAAACTAGAAGAATTCTACACCATTTTTTTAAAGCATGTCTGTCCAGTACGTATCAAATATGAAAATCTTGTACTTTTTAATATTATTCATTTTTGTTTATGTTCTTTTGATGTCTACAACACTGGACGTCTACGCACAAAATGACCCCCCATTGCTATATGGTTCTAAACCTCTTGCACAACCTGATACACCTGAACAGTTGCACAAAAAACTCGAGATTGCAAAAGATGCTATATCAAATCTGATGGGAAGCAAAATGTCTAGCATACCATTCAATTCCGTAGGAATAGATGTGATAAACTCTACGCTAGACATTGGCATTGATTCAACAAAAGCTGTATTGTCTGAAGAAGAGTATGAAAAGAAGATCAGAGATATTGTTGGTGATATTCCTATAAAAATAACATTTGGACAAATTTCTTCATTAGCGCCCGTTCTTGAAACACCTCTGGCGAAAAATCCTGTTTCCTCACTGTTGTCTCCGTTGAAACAATTCAAGTCAGGAGTTACTGCAAATGATATCATTTGTAGAGATGACTTGCAGTTGTTGGTTGAAACTCATGAGGGTTTGCCAATCTGCGTGAAACAAAATTCTGAGCCAAGTCTGTTGCGCCAAGACTGGTCATATCCAAGTAATTGCAAGTATGAACAAAATGCATTCACTGGAGGAGTGGCAGGCCTCATCGTAATTGAAAAAAATGCAAGTAATCCCTCTTCTGACAAGTCCTATTCCCCAAAAAATAGCACAGTTGTGATTGGCTGGAACAACACCGTATCATGGCTAAACTTGGATAATACACCAAGTAGTGTTACAAGTAATTGGAATATTTTTGATTCTGGTACAATCCTTCCAGGAAAAGACTGGCAGCATACTTTTGACTGCGCAGGAAATTATGGATATCACAGCGACCCACACCCGTGGATGAAAGGGTGGATAAAGGTACTGCCTCCAAGTAGATGATAACATGAAATCTCTACATCTGTCAAAATTTTCTATTTTTATGATTTCAATAATTGTTTTAGCGATTGTTGCATATGGCATAATTGTATTCACTTCCCCTTCTACAATCTCTAGTCAAAATGACAGAATTTACCTTCATTCATCTAACAGGCCTGGATCATCTGGGAATTATGTCAAGATATCTGACATGGAGCCAAATAGCTTTGGATATTTCATGTATCCTAATTCGTATGACTTTGACAGCGCAAATGCCTATCAGATGTTCATGCTTATTCGTCTGCCTGAAATCATGGGTGGTGACAAAAATGATACATCTTCTTTTCGTGCATACAGTGCACTTGATCCTACGTCTCACTGCTTGATGAAATATTGGCCACAACCAGGGAGACAAAGAATTGAGGATCCATGCATAAGTTCTCCATACAGGTCAATAGATGGCGTATCTTACAGTCCAGGACTTGTAATGATCAGAGCTCCAGTTACAGGCGCACTGCCAAAACTTGACCTTGATGTGGATAACCAAGGATATCTGGTTATCAAACCGCCCACGTGGGAAGAAAACAAGAACGGCGTGGTTGGAATTGGAAGAGATGTATCAAAAGATCAGATATTGAATTCTTCTCAATACATGTTGGAAAAATATGCAACCCAGTCAAAAACTCCTATTCCAATACCTCTCTTTCTTGAGGACGGGTCATTTCTCATTGATATGGCATCCAATAGTGCTAACGACACGTATTTCAGGTACACATGGGATAGATCCTATAACAATACCCCGATCATTGATATCGCATATTGCAACTGTACTGGATTGTCCCCAACTGATCCAGATTATAATCGCATGACAAAGTACATGCAAGCTTGGCAGTTTGGTAATCATACTGTTTATTCATCTGCGACAAATGTCGATGGTAAGCTAAATCCATATGCTGTTTTTCCCTCTTTTGAGTTTTATAGAAATGGCTATCATGTATTTTTTAATTCTGCATCGTCTTTTGATCAGGGAATGAATATCATACTTGCTGCTTTCTTTAACGGTACAAAATTATCAGATATAGAGCAAGTCTCAATAGGAAAATAAGGGTGGTGGAGCACAAAAATGTACTGTATGATAGCATGTCCGGCCCAGTCCGTCACTTTTAAACTAGGAGACACCTACACCAATTTTTTAAACTATACTTGTCCAGTACCTAGTAAATGAAAACTCTACAACTTTTGGTAATTATAATTCTGATAACATCATGTATTATTTTGTTAAATTCTGCTCTAGGGTTTGGACTTGCAGAAAAATATTTTGAAGATCAAAGAAATGGTCTGACTTGTACCAAGCCTGGCAGTAGTTGTCCGCTTTCAGATTTTGAAGATCCCATATTTTATGGGACTGTAGGTCTTGGAATATTTGCAACAGGTGTGATTCTCTCTACATTTAAAATAAAACATGTTTTATCTCGTTTAATTTTAGGGATCATATCACTAATATCTGGAATTCCTGCTCTGACAGTCGGGTTTTTGGCATATGTTGATGATTATAATCACTATGTCATAATAATGAAGAAATGTTCGCTTACTCCATGCATGACTCCAAATATTTTTTTTAATATGCAGTTTGTAGAGTTTTATGTTATCTATGGAGCGGCATTGTCTGCACTAGGAGTAGTTCTTTTTATCATGTATATTCGAGGAAAAATTAAAAAATGAAAACTCTATACCTTCCAATGTTATTGGTAGGAAGTGCTGCAGCAGCTGGACTGTATTTTCTATTTGAACTTGTACTTAACAACTCGTATGTTACACTGTCAACAAGGTTCTCTCAATCGTTTTTCAACGTCTTTACAATTGTACCGTTTTTGATAATATGCCTTGGATGTACAATACTTGTTTGGTTCATATTTTTCCGCAAGTTTGATGGAATTCTGCGCAAGCAGGTCATTCTATTCTCTATTCTAGTCATGATTGTCGGATTTAGTGTATTTGGATTCTATCTGCTTGACTAGGCTTTTGATTACATTCTGGAATAATCCTACACCAATTTTTTAAAGCATGTCTGTCCAGTACGTTTCAAACATGAAAAATATGTATATTGCAATATTGATAGCCTTGATTGGAACTTTTACTGTACTTGGTATGCAAAATGCGCATGCAATTCCATCCATGTCACCGCAAGATCTCTACAAGCAAAGTGATATGGTATTCTATGGTACCGTAATATCAAAAGGTGCAGGACCGGGGCCAGACTATAATTATTACCAAGTCAAAGTTGACACGTATTTTAAAAATCCACAAAATTCTGATTCTATAACTGTTGCAGGTCGTAAATCCGATGATACAAAGGTGCAATATCCTCAGTTTAATGCAGGCGACTCGGCAATTTTTTACATAAACAAACTGGATGGCATAAACACGCTCTCACTATATTCACAAAAGGCTGATTCTGCTTGCAGTATAGCTAGCTTTGGATCTTATGATGTATCAAATGATGCTAATATAATGCGCGGTGCGCCGGTCCATAAAATTCACATTCTTGACTCTGCCGGAAATATAGTAAATGTTGCCAAGACTGATCAACCGCTAGTGATAACATCTTATGATTTTTCAAATGTAATGCCACAGGCACGAAATATTACTGCAACACTTGTCATACAAAAATACAATGACACGCAACCTGTTTTTTACCAAGAACAAAATGTTCCAATGATTGCATGCAGTTACAACCCAAAACCTTCATGGAATTTTACGCCTTTGACATCAGGTCATTACAATGCAACATTAACATTTGATGATGTAAAAATAGAGACTGATTTTGATGTGAGCGATAATTTTTCAAGCAAATCAATAGACAAGGCACTAAATGAATTATCACCATTGAAGCAATTTGAGTCTGGAGTCGCAGCACTGGATGTAAAATGCAAAGAAAATTTTATGCTGGTAACAAAAGCAAGTGATGGCTCACCTGCATGTGTTACACCATTGACATACAATAAACTTGCACTGCAGGGATGGGCAAAACTGCAAGGCGTAACCACAACTACTTTTGTGGAAGTTAACGGTACAAAATATGACATTCCTTATGTAATGCGTGGCTGGACAAACAAGCTGCTGTACATCACTGCAAATACTACACAAAACTCCCTTTCAGTCTTTGTTGAATCTACTGCGCAAAAAGGGGATGTAACGCTTACAATTCCAAGGGCATTACTTGACTCAAAAAGTGCATACAGCAATCAGGATACAAAGTTTATCGTATTGGTTGACAAACAGGAGGTCAAATATACGGAAACAACATCCATTACTGCACGAACCCTCACTATACCGTTTGATTTTGGAGCAAAAGAGATCAAGATAATTGCAACTGAAACTATTTAATTTGAAATGAAAACTCTACATCTTTTGATAATGGCAATCACACTCACTCTGTCCATTAGCATTAATGCTGTCTCTGCCGAGAAATCTTCTGTTATACTGACCCCTTTTGATATCTCATTTTCTGAAAAAGATTTTACAACAGCAGGACCTTTACACGAGATATTAATTTTAAAACCAAATGAAACTACATCTATTACAATTAAAGTAACTAATCATGATACGATCCAACATGAAATTAGTTTTCATATCCCATCACCTGAGAACATTTCTGATTTTGTAGATTCTTATTCTTTTAATTCTTCTACTATTGCAGTTCGGCCAAATTCTGAGCAACAAGTTTCATTACATATCAAAATAAAATCTCAGACCCAAACACATTGGGGAATAGTATCCATATTGGCGCAAGACAAAAACTTTGGAATGATTGGCAAATACTTCTATCTTGTAATAGGAGACAAGGACAAAATTACTGGATCAGATTTGTCTCTAGTGGATCACTCTATGAGAGAGGATATGCCCGGTCCAGCTTTTCCAGATTTGTATAACGATTATAGATCAAAGCCGTCTGAGCTTCAGAAAATTTTTGATTCAATAACTGCAAACAAATTTGGAATACCGAGATATTTGCCCTTGGGATACACGTTTCAAGGACTTTCAAGAGGCACGTTTGTGTATTCTCCAGTATCTGTTACAAGTTCTACTGAATCTGCAGCATTTTGGCGCTCAGGAGGGTTGATTGTACTCTATCAAAATGATGGTCCAAACTTTGATCTTGCAAGCTGGATGCCTGCATTTGTGGCAGAAAATGAAGGACAAGAGATCATGATAAATGGCATGTTGGGTGTGGCAACAGAACAGCAAGAAAGAGAGACGTCTGAAGGGTTCAAGTACAAGTTTCCAGCCCAAATACAATTCTTTGACAAACATGCAAACGTTGAACTCAGAGGAAACATGCCGCTCAGCGAACTATTGAAGGTAGCTGCATCAATTCCCAAACCTGATACTGATAATCTTCCTGTAATGATAAAACAGGTAGAACTGTATGGTCCAATGATTTTAAGAAATGATACTTCTCTGTGTCTAGGTGATGGGACCACAGTTGGTTCCCAGTGGTTTGACCTTTACAATCCTACAAATAAAACAGCTCACATACAAGGGTATGATCTAGATGTTAGAATTAGTTCTGCTGGAGGAGGCGGAGGCACCATGTCAAGTATTGAAGAAATTACTCTTGGACCTCATAAAAATTGCAGCGTTGTATTTTGGAATGTAGAACAGGCATTTATTGCTGACCCAAGAAATGTTGTCATATCATTTTCATATAATGATTATAATGGCACCAAATATGTCACTTCTACTCCTTCTCTTACCGATACTTATAATGACACAAGAACATGGCAGCTAGTTGATAGCAATTGGATTTTTGTTGCCCCAACTCCATTGGAACAAACAAGATCAGGAATTGCCTCAGAGCATATAGTTTGTAACAATGATCTCAAACTTGTAATAAACACACAGACTCATAGAACAGCTTGTGCACAACCATCTCATGTGGCCAAACTGGAATCATTAGGATGGCTTGAGAACAAGAATTCCGAATACGTGTCAGTACTTGATAAGACATACAACAGCGGACCTGGATATGGATGTCCTTTCATCTTTCCACATGTTTTGATTAATGGTTCTGCAGGATTTGAAAGAGTATACAACTACTCTGGAATTGTGCATTATGTTTTAAAAGCTGGTAATAGTGGGACAATAGATTATACAATTTATGGTGATTCATATGGTCTTGATCCACCAATCTATAGTCCAAATAAAGTAAATGTTACTAATGGTGCTCAAATCTATTATCATACTTCAAATCCTGATGGTAGCAATACTTCTCCCTACCGACCTTCCGACATTACAGTCTTATTTGATCCAGGATCAGAGCTACTAGACCGTGATGGCCATGTTCATGTATCTGCAAAAATCTTGACAAATTATACAAGTACTACAGGTACATACTGGATAGGATTTGTTCCGGGAGGGTGTAGTAGTATGCCTATAATTCCTTTGGAAGTGGAAAAATGAAAACTCTACATCTTGGAATAATTGTAATAATTTCACTGGTTGTCCTTGTACCGCATGCCTATCAATCTGCCTTTGCAAATTGTGCTGTATCTGCATGGGGCATTAATAGTGGTAGTGGTGGTGCTACTCCAGAGTATAATCCATCTCCTCAAAATATGTCAGGCAGGCAACTGG
>JBOGQV010000184.1:0-3969 GCA_050749145.1 Nitrosotalea sp.
CCTCTGATTTTTGTAATTCAATGATATCATATTTTTCTACATTAAGTTGGGACAACAACAACTCTGAGAGTGATTCTAGTTTTTCCTTTTGACCTGGTTCAACACAAATTATTGCCTTGTCAAGAGGCCACCTTCTCTTGAGTTTTCCTTTCATTCTTGCAGCAGCTGACACTGAGACTGATTCTTTCATCAGGTCAAATGCCTCTTCAACTTTATCGTTTGTAAGGGAAGGTTGTAAAGTTGGATGATCTTCTAAAAGTATGTTCTTTTTCTCTGCAAACATGACGCTGTATAGGTACTGGGTTGTGAACGGGCAAATTGGATGTAATAATATGTCAAGTGTAACTAGTATCTTTGAGAGTGTAGCATAGATTGCAAATCTTCGTTCTTTTTGTAAATCATCTTCTGCCCACAATTCTTCACGTGTGATTGGAATGTATACTTGACTTACTGAATTTATCAGATAGTCGTCTATTGCTCTTGCAGCTTCATGGAATCTACACTTGTCTTGTGATTCTGTAACTGACAAAATTAATTTTTGAAGTTTTGACAAGACCCAGATTTCTGATTCCTTTAGGAGGTTCTTGTCCTTTGCCCATTGTATATTGTGTGTTTTATCATACTTGTCATATTCACTATTTTGCTTAAAGTACAAGTGAAGGTGATACAAAGTACTTAGTATCTGGTATGGTCTTGATACTAGTTCATCAGTGCTAAAATTAATTGGTTCAATTGGACTTGATTTCCACATAAAGTATAGTCGTATCAAATCAACAGAATATTTTCCAAGCAGTTCACTTGCATCCATTACATTTCCTTTGCTTTTGCTCATCTTGTTTCCATTTTTGTCAAGCACGTGGCCCTGGAACAAAAATGACTTGAATGGTGCAATTGGTGCATTGTTGAAAATCACATTTTCTATTAGTAACGTATATGCCCATCCTCTTGTCTGGTCTATGCCCTCTGTTAGAAAGAGTGCTGGAATAAGTTCCTTGTATTCTGGATCAGAAAGTGAAGCATATGGTGCGGCTCCACTGTTATGCCATGTATCCAAAACAAACTGTTCTCTTTCCATTTTGTTTCCACACTTTTCACACTTGATTGATACGTTGTCTATCCATGGTCTGTGTAGCTCAAAATTTGGTCCATCTGGAAGGTCAGAGGCTGATTTTACTATCTCACCCCTCGAGAAAAACCACTTGCTGTGGCTACAGTTTTTGCATTTCCACATTGGTAGAGGACAGCCCCAGATACGTTCCCTTGAGATACACCATGGGTGTTTGTCTTTGATTATTTCTAAAAACCTGTTTCGTGGTGGCTCAAAAAAGTACTCTACACTTTCTGCTGCCTTTACTGCCTTGTCTCCAAGTCTATCAAGAAAATAGAAAAACCCTCTTCTTGCAAGCCAGAGAAGCTTGTGCTGTGATCTCCAGCATAATGGATACTGGTGTTTTATCTTGCCGATTTTAACTAGAGCACCTTTTTCTCTGAGTGAATTTATTATTTTTTCATCAGCATCTCTTACAAATAATCCTGCATATACTCCGGCTTCAGTTGTAAATTTTGCCTCGTCATTTATTGGATTGAAAATAGGTATTGATCTTTTTGATGCAATCTCAAAGTCTTCTTCTCCGTTTGCTGGAGACAAGTGTACCAAACCGCTGCCTGTTTGAATGTCTACAAAACTTTCTGCAACTGCGGTATGAAACTTGGGGTTTTTTGAAAATTCTTCCAGTCCTGGAATTTCATTTAGCAACGGGTGGATGTATTTTTTTCCTTCAAGCTCTGACCCTTTGACGGTTTTAGTAACTGAATAATCTTCAATCTTTGCATCCTTCATGAATTCTTCTAATCTTTTTTCTCCAACAAGCCATGTTTCACTTCCAACTTTTACGTGGACATAATTTTCATCTGGGTTTAGGCCTACCATTGTATCGGTAACTAGTGTAAATGGCATTGTTGTCCAAACAATCAGGTAGAGATCTTCGTCTTGTAACTTGACTTTATAGTAAAGAGATGGGTCAACTACGGTATCATATCCTTGGTTTACCTCTGCATGACTCAATGATGTCTGGCAACTTGGGCAATAGGCCACTACCTTGTATGATTCTGATAAAATTCCAATCTCTTGGGCCTTTTTCAAATACTGCCACTCGCGCTCGATGTATTCGTCCTTGTAAGTCCAGTATGCCTTTTGTTGGTTAAATGACATGCCTAAAAGTTTGTCAAGTTCAACCCATTTTTCATTAAATCTATAAACAATTTTCTTGCACTCTGCAACTATTTTTTCAACTCCTACTGATTCTATGACTTGGGACTTGCCCCCTGAAATTCCTAGTTCTTTTTCTGCTTGTAATTCAACAGGAAGTCCCTGGGTATCCCAACCTGCATTAAAAGTCACCTTGTATCCGCGTAACGTCATGTATCTGTACCACAAATCTTTCATTATTCTTCCACGAAGATGTCCTGCATGTGGAGTTCCGTTCATTGTGGGCGGTCCTTCTATGAATGCAATTTTTTTTGTCTTGTTTTGTGATTCGAAAATTAATTTCTCTAGGTCTAGTTCTGATATCTGACCCTTTACTTCGTCCTCTATCTTTTTTGGATCAAAATCCGTTGATAACTGCATTCAAGGATGACATGAACTACATCATATTATAAAGGTACAATATTTGTTGAAAATATAAAAATAAAAATGATTTAGCTGTATCTTGATAGCTACTGAGCCATACTGGAAAATGCTACTGGCATGTATCCAATTTTGACTGCATTGAGTACTATTACTTGTGATGATGATAGATTTCTATCCCATGATCTTACTATCAAGTGAGTTGTATCCATTGGTTTTTGTGCAACTATCTTGAATGTAACATACATGAAGTTTGTATCATAGGTAGTTTGTGCAGTTACGCTCTTGAATACTCCGTTTGGATCTGCTACAGATACGCCGGTTGTTTTATCGAATTCAATCCTTGTATTGCTCTGATATGATTGTGGATCGTTGCCATGTAGGTTCATGAAAACTATCACATGCTGGATGTTCTGTGAACCATCGTGATGGTATATCTTTAGAGTAATCGTTGAAGGATTACCTATGTAGAGTTTCTGAGTTGCGATTGATTGTGAAAACTTGGAGATATCAATTGTCTTACCATTGATTTTAAGACCATCTGAATATTGTACAAGTTTTCCTCCGCCGAATTCAGGACCATACGATACACCGTGTCCATTAATTGCATAAGCTGGTGTACTTGACACCAATACTGTGGCAATTAGAGCAAACAGGGTTGTAGCGATTAGCGCTTTGACTGTTGTGCTAGTCATGTTGTCATAAACCATGTAGGTATGCTATATAGCTATGTGTCTTATGAGTCCAGGATTTATTTTCTATACTCTATGAAGTCATGCTAATTTTGGAATCTACCTTGATGTGGATTCGTTCACCACTGTGAACATGGTCATTGTAAATCATCTTGGTCTTGATTCCTTTCTTGTTAAGATATCCTTCAAGCAATAATGCCCATGGAATAGAATGACCACTGTTAAGTTTGGATTCTATCACAAAGTGATTTGCGTTTGGTTCATAGCGAAGATGACCAGAACATGTTATGTCAAGTGTGGAATCTACAAGTGATATTATTTCATCAAGTGTCTTTGACTCAAGATCAATGCCATTTTTGTTTAGAAAATTCAAAATATCAATTGCCTTGTTTTTTGAATTTATCATGGAATTCAAAACATAACCTAATCCGTTTTGGGTGATTACTTGAATTGCCTTTAATGCTTCTTGTGCGTCTCCTTTTGTCATATCTCCTAAATTACTTATCTTGATTCCGTTTTTCCATATTTGATCAAACGATTTGACTTGATTAGTCCCAAGTACATCATTTGAATGAAATATGGCACCTTTTCCATTGTTGCTATTTATCATAAGAATTTCAGAATCATCAAACATGATTGAATTTTGTG
>JBOGQV010000185.1:0-1866 GCA_050749145.1 Nitrosotalea sp.
CACTATTCGTCATATAATTATTTAGGTAAAGTATTCATTCTAGAGTTATAAATGAGATAAACAATGAAAACATAATGTCAGAAAAAACAGTGCTTGTTGTTTTTCCATCAATTTATTCGTTGAATAAAATAAATAACCTTGAAACAAGCATAGCAAAAATTCTCAAGATTAAAAATCAGCAATATGATAACATAAGAAAAAATGAATCATTAATTATTGTAGAAGTAATCGATCCAGTACTTGCTTCATCTGCAGTGAATCTTTTATTTGGAATAGACAAGATTGCAATTGCAAAAGAAATAGATATCAATTTTGACTCTGCTGTATCAATTATAACAAATACTGCCTTGAGTTTACTCTTAAAAGGAGAAAAATTTTATGTCAAGGTGGATGGAAAGACGAAGGATTTTCTAGCAAAAGATTTGGAAATTGCTGCAACTACCATGTTAGTAGATAAGAGCATGTCTCTGGGAGCAAGACCTGGATCGGAATCAAACCATGATAGACTTGTATACGTACATCTAACAGATTCACATGTCTATGTTTGTATTTTTATAGATAAGGGATTAAGTGGTCTTCCATACAACTCACAAAAAGAAAAAATCCTATGTTGCATTCATGATGAACTATCTGCAATATCTTGTCTTCAGACCATAAAGATGGGTTTTGAGGTCAAGATACTGGTTTGTTACCGTAATGAGTCTGATTTGCTCAAATTAGTCAAGATCTTAAATAAAATATTGTCACGAATTATTGAAAAAAATGTTATTCTTCACATCTGTAAGATGAATTGGTCTTCTGGCATATTGACTACTATTACTGCCATAACTCAAGTGATGATATCAATAGCATTAAAAGAAAAAATTGAACGAATTTCTTTGGGAATATCACCCATGATCTTTCCGGCATCATTTTGTGAGTACAACTCAAATTTGGTATTGCAGAGTAAACTTATTCCATGGTTTTCTCTTTCTGGCATTGATTCGGGGATTTTTGAAAATGCAAGGGAGATAGGACTTGAAAAATATATTTCAGATTTAGAAGATTTGTGTAAAAAACATCTTAATTATAAGAAAATCTCCATGTCTGAAGTAACAAGATATGCAAAAGATGCACTAAAGACCCTCAAATGTATTCCAGTTACTATCGGTCCAAAAAATATACACGATATAATTGATTCATTAAAATCAAATCATTGAGAATTTAAACAGGTCAAATTTACTTTCTGTTATGAAAAAGATAGGCGGATTTGTATATCCTTGGGGAAATGGCCACTTTACAAGAATGATGCATTTGGACAAGATAATCCAGGATGAAATGAAAGATGATGTGGAAATGCATTATACAAGTAGTGGTGAAATTTATCAAAAACTGTTACAAAAATTTCCGCAAAATAAAGATAGAATTCATGATATTGAAATGCCTACACCAATAGATGGTAAGAGGGGTCCAAGTATTACCCTGTCTTCACTTAATTTCCTTTTACCAATATCTGGACGACCACCTCTTCTCTCAGTTGTAACCAACTATCTAAGAAAGGAAGGAAAACTTTACAATAATCAAAAATTTGATCTTGTAATAAATGATGGCGATGTAGGATCAAATGCAATCGCACAAAGAAGGAATATCAAGTGTATTTTCATTACAAATCAATTTAGGCCAAAATTATGGGCCTCAAGATTTTATCTTTATCCTGGAGTGGTATATGTTTCAAAAAATATTGAAAAAGCTACAAAGATAGTAGTTGCAGACTCTCCTCCACCTTATACTATATGTGAGTATAATCTCAACTTTCCTGATAGGCTAAAAGAGAAAGTTGTGTATGTAGGTCATTTTTCAAACGGTGGAATAGTACATTCCAAGCCC
>JBOGQV010000186.1:0-10835 GCA_050749145.1 Nitrosotalea sp.
TGTTTATACCGGTGAGTGCCTTTACTGTATAGCCTAATTCCCTATCATTTACTACTATTGTAAAACGCTCGATGAGTTTTCTCTTAATTAGCCTCTTGATTCGGCTGTATACTACAGACGAATTTACTTTGATCTTCTTTGAAATTCTTGGAACTGATATGTTTGCATCCTGTGATAATTCTGATAAAATTATCATATCTAAATCATCAACTTTTGTCATCAAAATACAGATTATTGTGAATAAATGGATCTTATTAAAGTTGTTAGTATAAAATTTCTATAATTTCATAATTTGCTAAATGTAGCCTTTCTTGTACAGCATTTCTGCTAGCAATACTGCCCCTTTTGCAGAACCCATTTTTTCATTGTGTGAGAACAATACATACTTTATACCGTTATCAAACACTGTGTCTTCTCTTAGTCTTCCTACTACCGTAGTCATTCCTTCGTTGATCTCTCTATCTAATCTTGGCTGTGGCCTTGTGGGATCTTCATTAACCATGAGGTATTCTTTTGGAGCAGAGGGTAATCCTGTAACGCTTACATGCTCTGAAAAGTCTTGCATTGCTTTCTTGACAGTTTCTGGATCAACATGAGTAGCAGTTTCAACAAAAACAGTTTCAGTATGTCCATCTAATACTGGAACTCTTGTACATGTACAACTGACTTTCATTTTTGCAGGATCGATTTTTCCATCTACGAACTTCCCAAGTATTTTTCCTGTCTCTAATCTTACCTTATCTTCTTCCTTTGGTATGAATGGGATGATATTATCAGTAATATCTAATGCGGAAACACCAGGTGATCTACCTGCACCCGACATTGCTTGCATGGATGTCATAATTATCTTCTGAGCACCAAACTTGTCTAAAAGTGGTCTCATTGTTATTGCAAGTCCAGTTGTAGTACAATTTGGTAATGGTGCTACAAATCCTTTCCAACCTCGATTCTTTCTTTGAATGTCTAGTAATCCTATGTGATCATCATTTATTCCCGGAATCAAAATTGGAACATCTGCTTCATATCTATATGCTGCTGAAGTGCTGATGACTGGAACATGTTTTGCAAACTTTGTTTCTATGTCTCTTGCAGCTTCACTTTCTACAGAACTAAAAATTAAATCAAAATTTTCTGGATTAATATCATCTACGGCATCTATTACCATGTTCTTTACATATTCTGGAATAGGTTCTCGTAAGTGCCATTTCAAAATGCCACTGTTTGGATCTCTTATTGCATCTACGAACTTTTTATTGGCTGAACGTTCAGATGCGGCTATTTGTTTTACCTCAAACCATGGATGTTTGTTTAAAGCAAGAACAAATTCCTGCCCTACTGCACCAGTGACTCCTATGATGGCTACACGTTTCATGAAGAAAATAGCCTTTGAACAATTAATATTCTTTTAGAAGTACAAGCAAAACACAACTAAATACAGATATGGGTATTTGAAAAATATGCGAATTAGAGTAGAAAAGACAATAGAAAATCACAAAGCTGCTGCTCACGGAGGTATATTTTCAGATAGTGGTCTCAAACACAATTTAAAACTGCTTGATTTTAGTTCAAATGTTAATCCTCTTGGTTTTCCAGCTAAAGTAAAAGATGCTTTCAAAAATATCTCACAAATTTCTATTTATCCAGATCCTAATTCAAGTGAATTAAGAACACATCTTCAAAAATACACTGGATTTCTAGAAAATCAGATTATAGTGGGAAATGGAGCTACAGAAATAATTTATAATTATTGTGCTACATTTTTAAGAAAACAAAAAGTGTTAATTCCAATTCCAACATTTAGTGAATATGAATCTGCTGCAAAATTAAACGGCGCAACACTATATTTTTTTAAAACAATGAATCTAAATCAAAATCTATCAGAATTTCAAGATATGATGGAAAAGAAATATTGTGTCTTTCTATGTAATCCAAACAATCCTACGGGAGTTCTTATAAATAGAAAAAACATGTTAAAAATCCTAGAATCTGCGCATGACAAATCTACAATGGTTTTTCTTGATGAATGTTTTATTGAGTTAGTTCCAGATGGTAATGAGAGCGTTGCCTCATATTTGAAAGAATTTGATAACCTTTTCATTCTTAGATCTTTGACAAAGTCATTTGGACTAGCAGGACTAAGAATTGGATATGGACTTGGGAATAAAAAAATGATTGAAATTTTACAAAAAATAAAAATTCCATGGAATGTTAGTGGAATTGCACAACAGTCCTCAATCAAAGCATTATCTGACAAATCACATCTTCCAAAAACACTAAATATCATAAAAAAAGAATCAAAATTTCTCATAGACTCTATATCTCAAATAAAGGGTTTTACTTGTTATGATTCTGCCACAAATTTTATTTTGATAAAATCCGAAATAAAATCACACCAAATTCAAAAAAAGTTGTTAAAACGAAATATCCTCATAAGAGATTGTAGTACATTTCATGGATTGAATAATAATTTCATAAGAATTGCAGTTCGAACTCGTAAAGAAAATCTCAAACTAATTGAGGCATTAAGAAAATTATGACTGCAAAAACTTTGATGATACAGGGTACCTCTTCAGGTGCTGGTAAAACAACCCTAGTTACTGCTCTTTGTAGAATCTTATCTGATGATGGATACAAGGTAGCACCATTCAAGTCACAAAACATGTCATCTTATTCCTACATTGGTAAAGACTTTGAGATCTCAAGGGCTCAGGCTATTCAGGCAATTGCCGCAAGAACCAAAATAATTCCAATAATAAATCCAATTTTGTTAAAACCTCTTGGAAATTACAAGAGTGAAATTTTTGTAAATGGTATATCATATCGTAAAATGCATGCTAGAGATTATTACAAAAAATTTGCACTTTCAACAGGACTTGAACAATCAAAGAATGCGCTTGATCAACTGTTAAGGGTAAATGATATTGTAATACTTGAAGGAGCTGGATCTCCAGCAGAGATCAACATACAACGGTATGATATTGCTAACATGAGAATGGCAGAATATTGTAGATCGCCAGTAATCTTAGTGACTGATATAGATAAGGGGGGAAGTTTTGCCAGCATTGTTGGAACATTGGCTCTTCTTGATAAAAAACATCAAAAACTAGTCAAAGGGTTTGTAATAAACAAGTTCAGAGGAGATGTGACTATACTGCATCCAGGTTATTTAATATTGAAAAAGAAAACCATGAAACCGGTAATTGGAACAATTCCTCTAATTGAATTTAACATACCTGATGAAGATTCTCTACATGCAAATCCAAAACAAGTCTCATGGACAAAAAAATATCTTCGAACACTAGACAGCGAAATTGATCACTTGGCTAATACTGTGAAAAAAAATATTGATATAAAAAAAATACGAGGTATACTAAATTGATTCTAATACCAATAATTGCAGTCATATTGGCACTCACTCTTGATTTTCTTTTTGGAGATCCGGCAAACCGATATCATCCAACTGTCTGGATTGGAAAATTGATTGGCAAGTTTGTACCGTATACAAAATCACCAAATTCGGTGATTGAAAAAATTAATGGAACCCTTTTTCTTGTTTTGGTAATAGCCCTTGTTTCTATTCTAGTTACTTCATTTTCATCTTCTTTGAAATATCTAGAAAATCTTGATTCAAACGGATTTTACAAAATTCTACTGATGGGTGCAAGCATAATTTTAGTCGGAATTCTTCTAAAGACTACTATTGCTATAAAAGGAATGGAAAACCACGCATCAAAAATTATGGGTTCTCTGTCTAAAAATGACCTAGATAGTGCGAGAACAAAACTTTCCATGATAGTAAAGAGAGATACCAAGAATCTTGATAAACAGCATATTATTTCCGCTACACTTGAAAGCATAAGCGAGAACATTGTTGATGGCATTACTGGACCCCTTTTCTACTTCTCAATTTTTGGACTAGTTGGTGCATTTGTTTATAGAACTGTAAATACTGCTGACTCGATGATAGGGTACAAGACAGATATGTTTAGAAACATAGGATGGTTTGCTGCCAACTGTGATAAAATACTCAACTTTCTTCCTTCTAGACTTACAAGCCTTGTAATGGTATTTTCATGTATAATGCTTCGGGAAGATTGGAGACATTCGATTCATATCATGAAAAGAGATGGCTCTAAGACTGAAAGTCCTAACGCTGGTTACCCAATGGCAACTCTAGCAGGTGCACTTGGAATAAAATTTGAAAAAATGGAGCATTATGTGCTAGGAGACGGTAACTCTGAGATAACTGAAAGACATTTCAGATCTGCAATTTCTATAATGAAAGTAACTACAATATTATTTGTTTTACTTTTTACAATTCCTGTTATTCTGTTATTGTCATCTCTTGGCTGGTGGTTTAATGTTTAAGGAAATATCGGCAGTAGTATCATTTCTAACTATTATTCCCTCTAAGAATAGTGATCTAGAAATTGTTGCAAAGAACATGTATCTTTTTCCAATTGCGGGAGCTTTGATTGGATTAATTATTGGTGCTGCAGGTTATGGGCTATCTTTATTTCTTCAACCTTTGATTACTGGTTTGATCCTAACTGGGGCACTTGCACTAATCACCGGAATTCATCACACTGATGCACTTTGTGATTTTGCAGATGGAATCATGGCAAAGGGTACAAAAGAAAAGAAACTCAAAGCAATGAGAGACCCGGCTGTTGGTTCTGCAGGAGTGATGACAGTTGTATTGTATGCTGCAGGTATGATACTGGCAGTTTCTATGATGAAAGGTTTTGAACTATTTGAGGCAATTTTGCTAAGTGAACTGATGGCTAAACTATCTATGGTAATACAAGCAAATCGTGGTCTCTCAGCTTGGCAAGGACTTAGTTCTCCCTTTACTCAATCTATGAAGGATCCAAAAAAACTTGCAACAGCTGCGGTACTTGCCATAATTCCAACCGTGATTCTGGGAGGAATGACAGGTGTGTTTGTAGTAATATTGTGTATGGGGATGTCCTTTCTATTACTTTTCGTTGCAAAAAGAAGCTTTGGAGGAATTTCAGGTGACGTATTTGGAGCAAGCAATGAATTAGTGAGGTTAGCATCGTTGTTGATTTTTGCATCGGTATGATTGGATTAGTTATGTGTGGAGGCAAGGGCACTAGGATGAAATCCCAAGAAGAAAAACTTCTTCTAAAATACAAAAAACCACTAATAGAACATGTTCTAAATGCTTTCGAAAATTCCGGAATGTTTTCAAGAATAGTGTGCATTACAAGTAATAATGCACCAAAGACCCGTGAGTTTGTTTCTGCATTAGGAATTGATGTATTGGAAACAAAGGGAAATGGGTATGTTGATGACCTGGGAGAATCTCTGCACAAGTTTGAAGAATTGGTTTTTGTAGCTTCTGGTGACATGCCACTTTTAGATTCTGAAGTAATTAGGAAAATTGTAGGATTAGTCAATGAAGGAGATGTATGGACAAGTATATTGGTTAGAAAAAATTTTCTTCAATCTACTGGATTGGATGCAGAATTTTTTGTTGATTATAATGGTGAGCAATGTGTCTATACTGGAATCTCCATAATTGATCCTACTAAAGTAAAAAGTATGCAACCTGTAAACGAATCATGTATAATATTTGATGATAAACGAATATCTACTAACCTGAATACAAAAAAAGACTATGACTTAATCTGCACTACCTAAAATTTTTCCATTTGTTTTTGCAATGGAGCCGGTTGGTTCTGCTAAAGTATTACCACATGCTTTGCATGTAACTATTGAAGAAACGTGTGAATAAACAACACTCTCTTCTCCGCATTCTTTACACTGTACTCTTTGGAATTTACTTCCCGGTTTTGGTATCCAAATGTGGGCTCTTTTCATTATGCAACTAACTCCAATTTTCTCAATCTTATTCCTGATACATTCCATTTCTTTTTGCATTCTGGACATGTCATAATAGGTGTAATCTTTTTAGTAGTCTTTGCTGGTTTTGCTAATTTTGGGAATTTTTGACCACCATAACCTTTCTTATCCTCGGCGTGTCTTCTTTCACCAATAGCAGAACCTCTTCTTTTTCCTGCCTTGTATATGGAGACCTTATGCAATGTATGTTTCTTGCATTTGGGACAATACCTATTGATCTCCTTTGGCATGTTCATAAAAAATGAGCTGCGTTGACCGTAATTTAAACATCGCTTTAATAGTATCACAGATTACATTATTTCTATGAAGGCCAGCTCACTTGCCTCCATGATCTTATCGCTCAATGCTGTAGCAATGGGTGAAAACAAGGCAGATGTCGTCTTGAAAAATTGTAGGCTGGTTAATGTCTATTCAAGGGAAATCATACCTCAAATTCATGTAGCAATCAAAAAAGACAGAATTGCATATGTGGGAAAGGATGCATCCCATACAGTCGGAGAGAAAACTAGTGTTATTGATTTACAGGACAAATACATCACACCTGGATTTGTCGATCCTCACATACACATTGATCAATATGTACTTCCATCAGAGTTTGCAAAAAAATCACTCTTGTCAGGTACTACAACTTTGTTTGCAGATCCAATTGATATTGTGAGTGTCTGTGGTTACAAGGGATTCAAAGAATTTGTCAAAATGACACAAAGCCTCCCAATTAGGGTTTATCATGTAATCCCAGGAGGACTTCCTGTTGATAGAAAATTTAGTCATGCAAGAACATTGACCAAAAATGAAGAGAACAAAGGATTGGATATTGAAAGCGTTGTTGGTCTAGGTGAGGTATTTTCTTGGACCAAAGTAACTACAAGAGATCCACATACTATTGCAAGCATATCTAATGTTTTAAAAAATAATGGTATCATAAATGGTCATACAGCTGGAGCAAGCGATAAAAAACTAAATGCCTACATAGCTTCTGGAATTTTCTCATGCCATGAACCAATTGACTATGATCAAGTCATGGAAAGACTAAGACTTGGAATGTGGGTGATGATGAGAGAAGGTTCCATCAGACGAGATCTTGATAAAATATTGCCTAATGTATTATCTCATAAAACATATCTTGATAGACTAATGTTTTGCACCGATGGAGTTTCTCCAAAAGATATTGTTGAATACGGTCTAATTGATCACTGTGTCAGAAAAGCTATCTCTGTTGGCATGGATCCAATAGATGCCATAACTATTGGATCAAAGAATTCCTTTGAATATTATGGAATGAGCAAAGACCTTGGTGCAATTGCACCTGGCAAGTTAGCTGATATTCTAGTCTTTGATGATTTGGAAAAGATCAAGCCAAACAAGGTCTTTGTAGGTGGAAAATTGATGGTAGCGCATAACAGTCTTGTAATAGATATACCAAAGACCCTAATTCCAACCTGGATAAAAAAAACTGTAAGAACAGGAACAAAGTTTGGAGAAAAAGACTTTGTTATACGAAGCAAAGAAACCACTGCGCAAGCATTGGTTATCAGACTTGATACAGAAATAATCACAAAATTGGATCAAGAAGATCTTCAAGTACGCGATGGTAATGTGGTTGCATCACCTGACAAAGATGTGTGGAAAGTAGCCGCTATTGATAGAACATATGGTACTGGAAAGAAAACTGTGGCATTTCTGAGAAATTTCGGTGCTGATATAGGTGCATTTGGTTGTACGCAGAGTTTTCATGAAAATGACATGATAATTATAGGTTCAAATGAAAAAGACATGGCCCTTGTTGCAAACAGTCTGACTAAAATGCAAGGAGGTATGCTAGTAGCTAAAAATGGTAATATCGTAAGTAAATTCTCATTACCGCTCGCGGGTTTGATATCTTCACTATCTTTTGAAAAAACACTGGATGAATATTCTAGCATAGATTCTAAACTTGTAGAGTCTGGATGTAAATTCAAAAATCCTCATCTAATACCTATGTTCTTACCGTTTCTTGCATTACCTGAGATCAGAATCTTGTACACTGGCGTTGTAGACGTCAAAAATAGAATATATCTTAAGATTTTGAATCGATAAGGTATTAAAAGGGGCAACTAATTACACGAACTAAGGGATTAATTTTGGCATCTATTCAACAAACACCACAAGGACCTGTACTAGTACTAAAAGAAAGTGCATTACAACAAAAGGGAAGGGATGCACAAAAGAATAACATTGCTGCAGCAAAACTAGTTGCAGAACTTGTAAGAACAAGTCTTGGTCCGCGTGGGATGGACAAAATGCTTGTAGATTCCCTAGGTGACGTTACAATTACAAATGATGGTGCTACTATTCTAAAAGAAATTGATGTCCAACATCCAGCTGCAAAAATGATGGTTGAGATTTCAAAAACCGTTGACAATGAAGTAGGTGACGGTACTACATCCTCAGTAGTATTTGGTGGCGCATTATTGGCAAAAGCCGAAGAGCTTTTAGAAAAAGATGTTCATGCTACCGTAATTATTGAAGGATACCAAGCAGCTGCAGAAAAAGCACTTTCACTTCTCACAGAAATGGCAAAACAAGTGAGTCCAAATGAAAGAGAAATTCTATTAAAAATTGCAAAAACAAGTATGCAATCAAAACTCATATCTGAAGACAGTGATATGTTATCCAAACTTGTAGTTGATTCTATATTACAAGTTGTAGAAAAGGAAGCAGAAGGACATAAAGTAGATCTTGATAATATTAAGGTGGAAAAGAAGGCAGGCGGCTCAATTAGAGGTACTCAATTTATCAAAGGCATAGTACTTGACAAAGAAGTTGTCCACAGCGGCATGCCTACCAAAATAGAAAAGGCAAAAATTGCATTATTAAATTCAGCATTGGAAATTGAAAAAACAGAGATGAGCGCTGAAATTAGAATTAGCGACCCAACTCAAATGCAAATGTTCCTTGAAGAAGAAAACCGGATGCTCAAATCTATGGTAGACAAGATTCACCAAATTGGCGCAAATGTGCTAATTTGCCAAAAAGGTATTGATGACATTGCACAGCATTATCTAGCTAAACAAGGTATACTTTCAGTCCGAAGGGTAAAAGAAAGTGATATGACAAAGCTTGCAAAAGCAACCGGAGGTAGAATTAGCAGCAATATCGACGATATGACTTCAAAGGACTTGGGTGCAGCAGAACTTGTAGAACAGAGAAAAGTAGAGACAGACAAATGGGTCTTCATTGAAGGCTGTAAAAATCCAAAAGCCATCACATTGTTACTTAGAGGAGGATCTCAAAGAGTTGTGGATGAGGTAGACAGATCAATGCACGATTCACTAATGGTTGTAAAGGATGTAATAGAAAAGCCAGCAGTCGTGGCTGGAGGTGGAGCACCTGAAGAATTCTTGGCATCACAACTAAAAGAATGGGCAAACAAATTTGAAGGAAGAGAACAACTTGCAATCAAAAAATACGCTGAAGCCCTTGAGATAATCCCACTAACAATTGCTGAAAATGCAGGAATGGATCCCATCAATACTATGGTTACACTTCGTGCAAAACATAGTCAAGGAAAGAAATGGACTGGTATCGATGCAAGAAATACTAGAGTTGCAGACATGTTTTCTATTGATATCATAGAACCAGTTGCAGTAAAAGAACAGATAATAAAATCTGCAACTGAAGCTGCATGCATGATATTGCGAATCGATGATGTTATTGCCTCATCCGGTGGCCGAGGTGGCGGAAGAGGCCCACCAATGGGCTAAGCCTATTCATGTTAGAAAAGCTACAAAACCTAAAACTAACTAAACCAGTTGTTGTTCTAAATGATTTTTTCCTAGATCGTATTATCAAGATTCAAAATTTAGATAAACTCTACAATCAAATTTTAGAAAAAAGTAAATTAGGTGGAAGTATTCGTGGAATTCCACAAACAGATCTAAAGGGTGGAAACGCAACAAATGTTGCTTACGCTCTTGCCAAACTTGGTTGTCCTGTATCATTGATTACAATTGCAGACAAGATCGGTTCTCAAATACTACAAGAAACTTTTTCTGAATTTGATAAAGTCTCACTTTTTATAATTGATGGAAAACCTGGAAGAACAACATCACTTGAATTCAACAATAGTGGTAACATTGTAAACATAATGATCTCCGATTTGGGTGATAATGAAAACTTTGGGCCTGAAAAACTTGGAACAGATGAGCTAAATATACTAACAAACGCCGATGCTGTTATTGTGACGAATTGGGCTAGTAATAAAAAAGGAACTGAACTATCACAGTTTGCATTTACAAAGTCTACATCATCTTTTCATTTTCTAGATCCTGCAGACATTCAAACAAGATCTGAAGAGTTTAAGGAAATGCTGCCTAAACTTGCAGATCACCTAGATTCTTTATGCATTAATGAGAATGAATGTAATATTCTTCTGACACAGTCTGGATTAGACACAATTTCTGGGGAAAAAGAAACCAAGAAACTAGTGCTTGAATTAGCACAACGATACTCATTACCTATTGATCTCCATACTACCACAGGATCATATTGGTCAAATGGACAAGAGGTCGAATTTGCTAAATCCTTTCAAGTAGAACCCAAATTTGTAACAGGAGCTGGGGATGTCTGGGATGCTGCAAATCTACTTGGTTATATTGTAAACCTAGGTGCTTTTGAAAGACTAAGGTTTGCAAATGGTGCAGCTTCCCTGTATGTTGGTCATCCACTTGGAATTCCACCTACAATAGATGAAGTTTTATCATTTGTTAGGGCTAATAGTCCATGAGTCGATAATTAGTGTATAAAATCGATGAAATTACCATATCAAACAGTATTTTTAGATCAAAAAACTGATCTTGCTGATACTACAAATTGAGAGAAAGGTTTTTTAATAATCTAAAATTTAGAACTGACAAGTTGAATTACAAATTTTTTGTTGCAATACTAGCTGCGATGATTTTCTCTGC
>JBOGQV010000187.1:0-4659 GCA_050749145.1 Nitrosotalea sp.
CCAATATGCAGACATTAAACTAAGCCATGCAGCATACCTTAGAAGGATAATAGAAAAACGAGGTGCAGAAAACATTGTTCATGTTGGTGCAAGGTCATTTGTAAAAGAAGAACTTGCATTCAAGACAGAACACAAGGTAAATGTAGTTACAGACAAGGACATCAGGGAAGGAAAAGGTCCAAAGATGGTAAAAGATTTCATGTCAACTTTTGATAAAATCTATGTAAGTATTGATCTTGATGTATTAGACCCAGCATTTGCACCAGGAGTTGGCAACCCAGAGGCAATGGGAATCACCTCACGCGAACTATTTGATATGATATACGCACTAGAAAACAACACAATACGATGTATGGATATAGTAGAACTGTGTCCTCCATATGATAACGGCGCAACAGCATCTGTTGCAGCCAAGCTAATGTCCGAAGTCATTGCAATGAATTTATCCCGCAAGTAACTTAAGGCAGAAGCGTAATACCCAATTGTGGAAGAGAATATTTCGGAGCTTGTAAAAAAAGGCAGCCAATTCATGCTAGATGGCGATTTTGAAAAAGCCTTGAGTTATTTTGAACAGGCAATCATTATAATGCCAAATGATCCTGACTTGCTCAACAAAAAAGGAGTTGCACTGCGGGGTCTTGGAAGATATGATGAAGCTCTAGAATGTTTCAACAAATCATTGCAACTTGACCCAAGAGATTTGGACTCGTCTTAATTATACCATTATCTGTGGCCTTTTTGCCACACTACGGCCCATGTTTATTCGCATAAACGGTTTTCCCTTGGTCTCTTCTTGTATGCTTGCAATAAATTCGTCAATTGAAAGATTTTGAGGATCCTTTGATTTTCTGTCTCGGATTGACAGTGTTTGTGAGTTTGCCTCTTTTTCACCTATTACGATAATGTATCGTATCCATTCTGTTTCTGCATCCCTAATGCTTTTTCCGACACTTTCATTTCTGTCATCTACATCTACACGGATGTTGTTTTCAGTAAGCCTGTCTGCAAGTTTTTCACAATGATCCAAAAATTCTGGCTTTACTGGAATTAATCTTACTTGGGTGGGTGCAAGCCATAGTGGGAACATTGGTTTTCTTCCCTCTCTTTGGTCTTTTGCTGCCTTTTCCAATAGTGTGTATATCACCCTCTCAATTGCTCCGCTTGGAGAATTGTGCAATATGATTGGGTTTTGAGACTTGTTTTCAGAATCTGTAAAATCAATATTGTATCTATGTCCATTTTCTACGTCAATCTGGTCAGTTGAGAGGGCTGATGCTTTTCCAAGATTATCTACATAGTTAAATTCCCATTTTAGTACGAAATAGAAAAATCGCTCCTTCCACATCTCTACAAGTACAGGTTTGCCAAGTTTGGCTACAATTTCTTCGATTAGTGGTTTGTTTTCATTGTAAAACTCTTCTGTAAATCTGATTGCCATTTCAAAATCTGCTTCATCAATGCCTAGTCCTTTTATGACATCTCTTGACAAGTCAAATCTTTTTCGAAATTCTTCTTTTGCTTGGTTCATGTCTGCACACATTGCATGGCAATCAGGCATTGTAAAAGCACGCAGTCTTCGAAGACCTACAAGTTCTCCCGATTGTTCTCGTCTGAAACTATATCTTGTAAGCTCGTATAATTTTAATGGTAAATTTTTGTATGACAACTGAAAGTCTTTTGCCATCAAGAATTGTCCAAAACATGCTGCAAATCTCAAAAAGAGATGCTTTCCTTCAGAATCTATGCTGTATTGACGTGCCGGAAATCTGTGGAAATAACTTTCCATGCTCGGATGATGTGAATCATACATGATTGGAGTCTCAACTTCAAACCCTCCATACTCCATCACTTTGTCTGTGACATATCTTTCGATTAGGGATTTCATGAGTCTGCCGTTTGGATAAAATCTCATGTTGCCTGCATCGGATGCTGGCTCGTAATCTGCAATGGCCAATTTTTTCATCAGTTTTACATGTGGCGGAGGTTCATCTACTGCTCTTTTTTTTGCTGCCTCATACTTTGCAAGCACCTCCAGATTTGGATATTTTGCAAAATTGAATTTGTCAATGTCATGTAGTTTTCCATCAGGAGTAAGTATGTGCCAGAAAGACTGGATCTTGGATTCTGCTTTTAATGCGTTTGATGAAGACTCTTTTTCTTCTCCGGCAGTAATTGTTTTAGAGTTTTCAGCAAGTGGATGCCCTTTTACTTGGAGTTTGTATGATTTTGTCCATCCAAATGGAGCTCTTGACACCTCAAGGCCTATGGCATTTTTTTCCATGTCTTGTAATAGTGCTAGTGCTGTAGTTGGAGATGCAAGTTTTGAGCTCAGATGAGCATACGGGTATAGTAATAATTTGGTACACCCTATTTTTTTCATGGATTCTGAAATTTCAGTAATTGCCCTTTTTGCAACATCTGCATTATCTGACTCTTCTACTGCAACAAATGCAACTACAATCTCTTCGAATCTTTTTGATTGAGGATCAAGCTCTTCGGCAGATTTTATTTCCTTTTTTACTGGAGTATATTCGATATAATCGCAATGTAACTGCAATATTCGCATGTTTTGCTTTTGTTTGAATTGTTGAATTAAACTTTATGCCGGAAAGAACCTGGATTGACAGTATACAACATTTAAAAAACTTGAAAGATCATGTTTGCTGTAACTAATCTACCTGCGCTTCATTTTCTCAAGCTTGGTGGTTATTCGAACTATTTTTTCAATCACTTCGTCATTGCTTCCTTTTCCAGCCAAGAACTTGACTAGCCAATCAATCTCTTCATTGTTAAGTAGGTTTTCCATGAATGAGGTGGATTATTAGGCATCCATAAGTATTTTCATGATTTTAGACGGATTTTATTATGACATCGTCACGGTTGTAGAGTATCTTTTCAGGTGTTATTGTGACAGTACAGTTTTGCTTGAATTTCATCTCTTTTTTGTTTCCTACCGAATCCTTGAAAACTATACTGGGCTCCTGGGTCAAATCTATTGAATACTGTATTCCTTGCTTGAGTTTTTTTAATTCTTGACAGCCTTTTAGGTCAATTAGCAAAGAGCATGCAATTGAATTTGATTCTGAGACTGACATACAAGATTTTGTAATTGGCAATTATAAAAATGGTACTTCTCAAAAATAGATGCAGGTAAGGAATGCAAATTTGATACTTTTCCATTAAATGGTGTATGATATTATCTGAATTTTACATCATAGAATACGATTACAGATACAATGCCAATCAACATAAAAAGCACCCGCAAAATACTATGGGCAAATAACTTAATTTTGTAATTTGTCTCATACTGTGATATATCGTTTTATTGATTTATGGATGATTAAAGGAAAAATATAGAGACCGTGGTTGCAGATTAACCACTCTACATGGTTTTGTTTTATTCCACGGTTTCTACTTGCAGTTTTTGCACATTAGATGAATATATCAATCAGTGTGTTTGGTTCAAACATACTTCTACATTAGAAATTAAATTTATTTTATAATAAACAAACACATTCTTTTCTATCTATATCTGTAATTACTATTGCAGATTCTCTACAAGCGGAAGTTCTCAGGGTAAATTCCCTAAGAACAACCGCGCTTGAATCTGATATTTTTTTATAAGTCCAGTTTTGGTCTTTTCCTAAAATTTTATTTCAAAAGTTTTCAAGGATATAGCTTGTCCAGACTGTACAACTTTATACTATTATCACAGGTGTCAAACATCATTGTAGTTACAATGATGGTAAATAGCAAGACTGATCTTGTGCGCAGAACAAATGTCTTGATAATAGATGATGATAAAGATGTGCGAGATGCCTTTGTGGGACTGCTCCAAATTCACGACATCAATGTAATTGGAACTGGTTCAAATGGAAAAGAGGCATACGAGTTGTATCAAAAACTACGACCGGATTTTGTATTAATTGACGCTGCAATGCCTTTCTATGACGGGCTATATGGAATTGAAAAAATACGACAGTTTGATCCAGATGCCAAAGTAATACTTGTCACTGGATCTACATTGAAAAATTATGATATCAGTTATTTGCATCCTACCAAAATAGTTGAAAAGCCAATTGACATAACCGAGGTACTCAGTGTCATATCACAAATGGGCAAATTTGGTGTGGCAGAGATTCAAAATCAAATCAAATAGTCATGCTTTGAAAATAATTTTTTCATCTGTAGTTTTGATTTAAAACCATCTCAGGGTATGATATTGACTTCATTGATTTTTGATACATATGCAGTTCCATTTGTCATGTTAAAATCTAATACATGTCCCCCAAATTCCTTGTCTGCTGTAAGGAAATGAAAGTGATATTTTGCTACATTAATTTCTTTCATGTAATCTGGAACGTAAAAGCCAACAAGCGTACCTCTCACGTTAGACAAATGCAATACAGTTTGATTTGCAACAACTTCAGATAATGGTACATACAGCCTGTCTTGTTTATGTACCGTACGAGTAGTGATATCGCTAAAGAAACCATCTATTTTTATGGCAAATATGTCATTTTTTGTTATGAGTTTGCCATCAAGATATTTTTGTAGTCCTGCAAAGTTTTGAGGTTGTGATATATCTGATGTTTTGTTTGACTGGAAAAAAACTACACTTGCAAAAGCAACTTTAGATTCAGGTGATAACTCATGGGC
>JBOGQV010000188.1:0-2684 GCA_050749145.1 Nitrosotalea sp.
ATGACAGATATTCCAGAAAATCCAAGCGAGAATACAGTAACAATCAGCAATATTGGAAATATTACAAGCAAGTTTGAAATGTGCACACCTAACGCAAGTGCAATCCCTAGAATCAGACTTGATTGTAGTGTAGAGATTATAGATATTGCAAGCATTTTGCCTAGTGCAATAGATGATCTTGATACCGGAGAGACCAGAGCCTTGTTCATAAAACCATATCGTCTGTCCCACAACGTGTTGACACCACCAAAGATACTGGTGAATATTGCAGTAAGCATTATCACACCTGGTGCCATGAATTCAATATATGAGCCGGTAAAACCTACTGATTGAATCAAAGGTCTAGTGCTTGCAAATGTATTTCCCATTACTACAATCCAGATTGCAGGCTGGATCAGTCGTATTAGAATTCCACTACGAGATTTTTTGTATCTTTTCATCTCCCTCCAGAAAATTGTATAAGTGTCAGGCAACATTGTCATGCCCTAATTCTCCTCATTCTTTCACGCATTTTTTTCTTGTCGTATTTACCATCGTCCTCTCTCAGAGCACGGCCAGTATGAGACAAAAACACATCATCAAGTGTTGGCTTTGTAAGAGAGATACTTTCTATTTTTATTTCAAGACTGCTGGCCTGCTGGAAAATTTGTGGAATCAGTTGATCTCCACTAGTTGTAAATACGGTTATGATTGAGCCATTTGTGGAGACATCTTTTACGGTAGCAAGTTTTTTTATTTCAGAAACTAGCTGTTCTAGTTTTATCTCTGAGTTTATTTCAAAAATTACAATCTCATTTCCTAGTGCATTTTTTAGTGCCTTTGGAGAATCAGTTATCTTGATTTTTCCGTTATCAATTATTGATATGTTATTGCAGAGTTTGTCTGCTTCTTCCATGTAATGAGTAGTAAGAAAGATTGACATCTCAAACTCGTCATGGATTTTTTTAATATATTCCCAGATTTTGTACCTGGTCTGGATATCAAGGCCTAGTGTTGGCTCATCCAGGAACAAGACCTTGGGCATGTTAAGCAGGCCACCACCAATGTCTATCCTTTTTCTCATGCCTCCAGAGTATGTTACGGCGGCTTCATTTTGCCTGTCAGACAATTCGATGATATCCAGTATCTCGTCTATTCTCTTTGTTCTGACATCCTTTGGTATGTGGTTTAGTCTTGCTTGTAACTCTAGATTTTCTCTGCCTGTTAGATATTCGTCAATTGTAGAGTCCTGCTGGACATATCCAATATTTTGCCTGACACTTTTTGCATGCGTTGCAACATCAAATCCTGCAACAAACGCCTTGCCAGATGTTGGCTTGAGTAATGTAGTCAGGATCATTATCGTAGTACTTTTTCCTGCTCCATTAGGACCAAGAAAGCCAAAGATCTCGCCATTTTCAAGTTTGATTGAAACTTCATCAACTGCTTTAAGACCACTGTGATAAACTTTGGAAAGTTTGTCAGTTTCTACGGCATACAACAAAAACCAAGAGATTGATCTGGTATAAATTGCTACTAGATTGTATGATATGATCACCACACATGTGATTACAAAATAAAAAAGATGAAAAAAGGATTTTATGGATTTTTGTATTCGTCTTTTGTTTGTCTGAGAATTACCTTGTCACCAACGCCCCAGATTTCTGAAGTGCGAAAGATTCTAGATCCTGCAAGTCCTGTAGATACTTCGATTGATTCAAGTTCGTTTGTATCAGTTGTCATGTGCAGTCTTTTGATTTTTCCAATCTTGCGTCCATCGATATCAACTACCTGAGAGTCTGCCCTTATGGGTGCTGAAGATAACAGAACTGATTCCTCAGTGAATCTGTCTATGTAATCACGTGATAGAAAATGGTCCTTGTGCAACCCTTTGTGGACTGTAATGCCCACAACTTCTAGAGTGTCGGTATTGATGTGAACGTGTTTTACGTTACCATACTCTATTCCTTCTCTATCAATGACTTTTTTTCCCTTAAAGTCATCTGCCTTGACTTGTTTTCCTGAATATTCAATTCGTGTAGCCATGAAGTGAACTTGTCAAGTCGGTTTATTGTATCAGGTATCAGAGTTTTCAATCCAATCGGTTAAATTCTTTATAACGAAATTATTCCTGTGGAGATTCAAGAGGGCACGTTCAAGGCTGTACTGATTACTACAGGAAGAAAGACAGGCAAGGAACATGCAGTGGAAATCAGGGTTGTATTCTATAATGGTAAATTCTATTTTTCCAGAAGAAATCCAGACAGTGACTGGCTGAAAAACTCGCTACATAATCCAAACGTCAAGATAGAATATCTTGGGAATATGATTTTGGGTACAGCGTCTTTGGTTGATGACCAAGATTTATGCAAAAAAATATCACAGATGAAATATTCAGATAAACGAGCAGAAGAATCAAGAGTAGTTTTAGAAGTCAGCCCATGTGGATGATAGTAGTCATACCACGCCTTTCATATTCTTGTCCATCCTTTGTTTCAATTACTATTACAGTAAATGATATGACATCACGCAGTTGACATTTTTGAGCATCCATTTTTAGATGAATGTCCATCAAGTCAGAATCTGTATCAGAAATGTTTGATTCATCTATTGTAACAGGACTAGTAGAACTAGTCAAGAATCTTTTATCTTTTTGATGCCACCCCAGTTTTACTTTGAAGCCATCTCTTCCAACTGCTTTTACG
>JBOGQV010000189.1:0-2434 GCA_050749145.1 Nitrosotalea sp.
AGCAGAAGGAAGACCAGTATATTGCAAAGAATGTTTACCAAAACATCGTCCAGCACGCAGATTTTAGGCTGAAAAACGCTTAAAAAAATTTTTTTGAACTAGACCCATATTGTAAGATCAGAAAGATTAAGTTGATTTTAAGAAAGAGTCCAGTCATTGTCAAAGGTCCAGTCTGCAGAAAATTTTGCAAAAGAGCGACACATCAATACCATAAGAGTAGATCCAAACATTTCACACCACGAACACTTGTCATCAGTTGTGGCACGACTCAAAAATCTAGGAGTGACAGACCAAGATGTACTTTGTGCAGCCTGGCTCCATGATACCATAAACGACACACAGACAAGCTTTGATGAATTGGACAAGAGGTTTGATTCCAAGGTAGCAGTATTGGTTTTGTCAATATCAAGGGACAAGGCCTTGTCAAGGGCGGTACAAGAAGAACAATACGTAAGACAACTAAGGGATGCCCCCATCGAGGCAAAACTAATCAAGTTATGCGACATATCTGCAAATCTTAGAGATTTGAAAAATGCCCAGTGGTCAAAGACAAGAAGAACAAAAGAGGTAAAAAAGAAACTATACTATTTGAATGTGATAAAATCAGACCTTGTCAAAAATAAAGATCAGGTGCCAGGAATTATAGGCCTGATAAATGGAATCAATGATACAATTGTATCGTATGGATTACGTCCAGTTGTGTTTCAATGATTGTATATACAACACAACGTAAGAGTTGTTCAACAAACCTTTTAGAGTTGAAGTCGCAAAAAGATATTCTATGGTGCTAGGCCCGCTCATCAGAAAGGAGATAGAGAGTGCAATCAGGGGATGGTGTCCAAATGTGACTCTACTTAAAAAAGGAGAATCCCGTCTACAAAAAATTTGGAAGTTCAAAAGCGGATCAGATTTCATATATGGATACTTGGTAGGCCAGATGGAAGGATACATTGCAGGAATTATAGTTGGAAGACATGGAAAGATACCAGACTCTGAAGAAAGCAAAGAGATTAGAAAGATGGTAGAGGTACGTGCAAAAGAAATAAGACAAGTAATGTCTGCATACGAGAAAAAAGACAAGACCATGTAAGACTTGCTAAATCATACTTTTATTGAACCCAAATTATCTTCCAGTAATGGTATTAGATAAAAAAGACAAAAAAATTCTTGATACAATGATAGAAGAAGAGATATCAAAGATTCCAGGGCTTGTCAGAAATATTCGTCTGCCCCAATTCCAAGAGGCATTTCAGATAAAAAATGAATCAGAGTACATTTACGGATACACGCATGGTTCCATAATTGGCAAGTTTGAGACATATTATTTTGTAGTCCATTCCGGGAAAAAACCTGGTGGTCCAGAAGTCGATGAGATAGGAAAAACAATCTTTGAGAAATCAAACGAGATAAGAGACGCGATTTCAAAAGTCAGTTCAATTGAATAATTAGGACTATACCAACGGAATAGTAAACTTGAACAGGGAACCGTTTTTGTACCTTGAGTCAAGCCAAATTTTACCGCCATGGTTTTCAATTATTCCCTTACAGATGGTCAACCCAATTCCAGAGCCACCGTATTTTCGTGATTGTTTGCAAGTACCCTTGTAAAACTTGTCAAATATCTTTCCAAGGTCCTCAGGCTTTACCCCCTCCCCATTATCCTCAATACAGAACAAAATGTCAGAATCTTGGGTTTTTTCAACTTTTATGGTTATTTTGCCGTTAATTTCAGGAACATAGTCTACAGCGTTTTTTACCAAGTGTACCAGAACTTGCTCCATTCTTCTGCCATCAACGTGGATCTTCCCATAATCACCAAATTCTATCTTCAACTCGATCTGTTTTTCTGCAATAAATGGACGCAATAGGTTTGCACATTTATCCATGAGATCAGGTATTTCCAGATCTGTTTTTTCTATGGACAGGGAATTCAATTCGAGTTTGTACATATCTGAAATGTCCCCTATCAGTGATTCTAATTTATTGATACAACTGTGTATAGTTCGAATCATTCTTTCTTGTTTTTCATTTAATGGGCCTGTCACATGAGATTCTAGCATTTCAGTGCACATTTTGATTGGAGACAGATGAGTCTTCAAGTCATGGTTGATTATAGATACATCAAGTGCATGCAATACTGTAACTTTTTCATTTTCATGTGAAAGCACATTTGGTTTAGGTGAAACTTTTTTTCGTGACCCTGACAACAAATGCACTTGCCAGAAATATAATATAAGAAACAGTCAGGACACTATGAACAAACAGAGATCAGCGATACAAATCAAAGATATTGTGCGTGAAAATTGCAATAATGAAGATATTAGATAAAAATTGAGAAAAATATAGGAATCAGATTGTATCTGAATGCCTTATTTTATTGGGAACCTTCTACTAGTTCAGCAGAAGCAAATCTCTGGCCTACTTGGGTAATTCT
>JBOGQV010000190.1:0-2893 GCA_050749145.1 Nitrosotalea sp.
TACCTGAACTTTTTCAAAAACATACATGACAAAGAATATGTTGAAAATTTCATCCGTGTTGAAAAATGGGTCTCTGATACTCCGCCAATCCCTGGTGAGCTATATCGTCAGTGGATAAAGGACGTCTATCAGGAGAACCTCTTGATAAACAACAACATGTATGTCGGTGGAAGACAGGTCTCTTTGAAAAACATCACAATGCCGCTTTTGACACAGGTGGCAGTGGGAGACCACCTGGTATCGCCAGAGTGTAGCATGCCTATTCACTATGCAGTATCGTCTCAAGATAAAACACTAAGGATTTACCCTACTGGGCACGTGGGAATGATTGCAAGCTCGTTCTCACAAAAAAAGGTACTTCCCGAGTTTGCCCAGTGGCTTGCTGAAAAATCTGAAAAATAAAAAAAGAGAATATTATTCTAGTTCTTGCTTGGAGTCCATGCCGAGAACCATGATTGCAGTATGTTTGCATCCATAGTTGTAAACGCCTTCAAGTTGTCATTGAATGTCTTTATGTTTTGTCTTGCTGCTTCCATTGCTGCCAGTACTGCTTTATTTTGTACTGAACTTGTCTTTACTATCTCTTCAGTTGCATCATTGATTGCCTTAAGATAGGTTGGTGGAAGATTTGCATTAAAGCCACTCTTTGTTGCTGTTTCCTGCTGGAACTCTATTGCTGATTCTACTGCATTTTTGTATGCGGTTGCAAATTCCTGCTGGAGATTTGACACTGCTTGAATGTATTGTGTGATGTTTTTTTCTGTCTCCTCAAAATAGCGATTTACATTCTGCTTGTATACTGCGTATGCTTCTTTTGTTTCTGTCTTGCTCATTTTTTCACCTCCTGTCGTGAATTTCTTTTATTGATTGGAACTACAATCACTTGAACCAGATCGTTTTCCTTGATTCCTATTGCCTCTCTTTCTGCTTCAGGTATGGAGATTCTTCCATTGCTTCCAACGGATGTCTTGAATGCACCCCATGATGAAAACTGTGGTAGATTTTGTGCAAGACTAAACCAGTTGTACATTGCCTTTGATCCTGTCTCTGCAAAGTTTTGCGCGATATCGGATTGTATTGTTGTTGCCTTGTCTGCCATCTCCTTTAGCGTATCAAGAGGATTAGATTGGTTTGTACGGTTCATCATGTCTCCAAATGTCCTCATAAAGTCCATCTGTGCCTTACCGCTTTTCTGGATCCATTCTTGAAAGAATGCTGATGGGTCAGGTTGGTTATAGTTACCATTCATTGGTTATGATAACCAACTAAAGGTATATAACCGTATTGATGTGACTAATACTAAATGTCCATTCAGACAATCAATCCGTCTACTGAGGATGTAATTGCAAAATATTCCATCATAACCGAATCTGAGATAAAAAACAAAGTGGCCAAGTCGCGTGAGGCTTTCTCAAAATGGAGGGTAGACCCAAAGAAGCGTGCAATGTTTTTGCATATTTTATCAGAGGAACTGCGAAAGAACAAAGAGTCACTTGCCAAGATTGCAACACAGGAGATGGGCAAGCCACTAAAAGAGTCGCTAGCCGAGGTGGAAAAATGTGCATGGGTCATGGAATTTTATGGCGACAATGGTCAGACATTTCTAAATACCGAAGTGATTAATACTGATGCAAGAAAGAGCTTTATTGCCTTTGAACCAATTGGAATTATAGCAAGCATAATGCCGTGGAACTTTCCATACTGGCAGGCATTGAGGTTTGCAGCACCATCACTTATGGCAGGAAATACCATAATTCTCAAGCCTGCAAGTGTTACAATGAACTGCGGACTAGAGATTGAAAATATATTTCGCAAGGCAGGATTTCCAGAAGGAATATTTCAGACACTTGTAAGTGATTCAAAAATGGCTGAAAAACTAATTGACTCTGATATTAATGCAGTAACATTTACTGGAAGTAACGTTGCAGGAGCAAAGGTTGCACAGAGGGCATCGTCACAAATCAAAAAATGTGTATTGGAACTTGGAGGAAGCGATCCTTTTATCGTATGCTCTGATGCAGATGTTGACAAGGCCTCAACAGGTGCAGTACAGGGGAGATTCATCAACTGTGGACAGAGCTGTATTGCATCAAAGAGATTCTTTGTAGCAAAAAACATTTCAAAGGAATTCATAGAACAATTTGTACAAAAGGTGGAAAAACTAAACGTGGGCGACCCAATGTCTGAGACTACAGATATTGGCCCGCTTGTAAATGCTGATGGCCTGAACAGAATTGAGACAATGGTAAAGGACGCAGTTGCCAAGGGTGCCCATTTACTCACAGGTGGAAAAAGACTACGAGACAAGGGTTACTTTTACGCACCAACTGTACTTGACAATGTTACTCCTGAGATGGCTGTGGCAAGTGAAGAGGTCTTTGGGCCTGTTGCACCGGTAACTGTAGTGGAAGATGAGAACGAGGCAATCCGGCTTGCAAACCAGTCCCAGTATGGGCTTGGGGCAAGCATCTGGACCAAAAATCTGGACAAGGCAGAAAAATTGTCGGCCCTGGTCGAATCTGGTATAGTATCTGTAAATAACGTGGTAATATCTGATCCAAGAATTCCATTTGGTGGAGTCAAGCACAGTGGATTTGGTAGGGAGTTGTCACGATATGGAATGCTGGAATTTGTGAACATCAAATCTGTCCGATTCTATGACCAACTTGTGTTGCATCATCGCGTGGAATAAATTCTTCTTGGATTATAATTTCTGTAAATTGTTAAAAAAATATTTTTCAATTTATGTTTCCTGCGTTAAAATTAAAAAAACAGTCCTAGTGCAATAGGACTGCTGTAACTATTCCTGCTCCGATTATCATACCTAGCCCCAAAAACAGGGCGTCATATGCTATCACTTTCTTGAACGGAGCACGAACCTCTCCTGCCCACA
>JBOGQV010000191.1:0-3024 GCA_050749145.1 Nitrosotalea sp.
TATTAGATGATCCTTCAAAAATAAAGCTTGTAGAAGACGAAATTTCAGATATCAGATGGGTTACACTAGAACAAATATTATCAGAGATTGAAAAAACACCTCAAATTTTCTGTCCATGGATGCTAGTGGCATTGTATTTCATATCAGAATCAAATCATAACATAAGTGACGCACACAAAGAGATTCTCAAGATGTGGAATAAAGACAGTATCAAGAGGCAACTAGAAGAATCATTAAAGTATCATTTTCCAGATCATAAATGGGAGCTAAAAAAAGAATGAAGTTAGAGAAACTTGCAAAAACAGCATCAAAAATAGACTCATTTCTCTCATCCAAACTTTCTGGAGAACCCAAGGACTTGTACCAAGCAGCAAGTTATTTGATTGATCATGGAGGAAAAAGATTAAGACCATACATGGTCATAAAGAGTTGTCAACTTTTAGGAGGAACCACTAAACAGGCCATACCTGCTGCAGCTGCAATTGAAATGGTGCATAATTTTACACTAGTACATGACGACATCATGGATAACGATGAGGTCAGACATGGTGTACCCACAGTTCACATGAGATTTGGAATGCCAATTGGGATTCTTGCAGGAGATTTGTTGTTTTCAAGAGCATTTGAGACCATCGCAAAACCATATCTTCACAAGTCAGAAGATGTAGGTTTGAATCTTGTTGCCACATTAGCAAAAGCTTGTACTGATGTATGTGAGGGTCAGACGCTTGACATCAGCATGGCAAAATCAAGTAAAATACCAAATGAGAGTCAATACATAAAAATGATTGAGAAAAAAACATCGTCGTTATTTGTAGCATCTTGTGCAATGGGTGCAATATCAGCAGAGAAAAATTTTTCAGACGTGGCGAGATTGTCTACATTTGGAAGAAATTTAGGAATTGCTTTTCAAATAATCGATGATTTGATTGGAGTAATAGGTGATCCAAAGATTACAAAAAAACCGGTAGGAAACGACATCAGGGAAGGAAAAAAATCATTGCCAATTTTGATGGCAATTAAAAAAGCTGACAATCAAGAAAGAAAGACAATTCTTAATGCGTTTGGCAATTCATCTGTTTCAAAAAGTGAAGTGGCAAAAGCCATCTCTATAATTTCATCATTGGGAATAGAGAACACAATAAAACAAAAGGCAACATATCACTCTAATGTCGCCAAGAAATCCATTTCAATATACAATGGACCTGCAAAAAATGAATTACTTTCTTTGCTTGATTTTGTAGTACAGAGGAGTCTTTAATTGGATGACGAATTAAAAAGGACAATTCGAGGAATTGCCCTGCTTAATGCATCTGAACATGACGGAAAAACTAGAAATGATTCAATCATATCCAAAGTAATTGGCACAAAACCAGAACTTCGATCTAGAATAAAAGATGTCATCCCACTCATTTCACAAGCAGTAATTGACGTTAACAAATTATCAATAGAATCACAAAGAGAGGAACTTGAGAACAAGTATGCCGAACTGTTGGTGGCAAAACCAAGACAGGACAGAATAGGACTTCCCCTACTTGAAGGTGCAGAGCAAGGTAATGTGATTACACGCTTTCCTCCAGAACCTAATGGCTATCCCCACATTGGCCATGCAAAGGCATCAATTATTGATGAAGAATATGCAAGGATGTATGGAGGAAAACTCATTCTAAGATTTGATGATACAAATCCAGAAAAAGAACGTCTAGAGTATTACGCAGCAATAAAAGTTGGCCTAGACTGGCTGAATGTAAAATATGATCTCATAAAAAATACCTCAGATGATATGGAGATAATTTACAAGAAAGGTAAAGAGCTTATTGATTTAGATCACGCATATGTATGTACATGCGATAAGGAAACAATTAGCAAGAATAGAAGAGGAATGATATCATGTAAGTGTAGAGCAGGAAATCTTGATCAAAATAATACTCGTTGGAATAAGATGTTTGATAAATTCAAACCAGGAGAAGCAATAGTCAGATTTCGAGGGGATATGAGTTCAGATAACACAGTCATGCGAGATCCAACCTTGTTTAGAATAATAGATGAACCACACCCAATCCATAAGGACAAATACAGAGTTTGGCCAAACTACGACCTTGCGGTAGCCATTGAAGACAGTATTGATGGAATCACCCATGCGTTTAGAACTAAAGAATACGAATTACGAACCGAACTTTACTACACACTTTTAGACAAACTGAATATGCGTAAACCAAAGATGTTAGAGTTTTCAAGACTAGAGTTTGAAGGAATGCCAGTATCCAAGAGAGTGTTAAAACCTCTGGTAGAGGAAGGAAAAGTATCAGGATTTGATGATCCTAGACTTCCAACTTTGGAGGGATTACGCAGGAGAGGAATAGTTCCAGAAGCCATTAGAAAATTTGTACTTTCTCTAGGTTTTACCAAGTCAGACACTTTGCCTCCATTTGAAACACTAGAGTCATTTAATCGGAAAATAATTGATCCAACAAGTGTAAGACTATTCATTGTATTTGATCCCGTGAAATTGACAGTGACTAACAATAATCTTACTGAAATTGAGATTTCAAATCATCCACAAAACGAGATGGGTAAAAGACGAGTTACAATAGATGGAAATTTCCACATATCTGGAAATGATGCAAAACCACTAAAGATTGGTGATGAAGTAAGATTACTAGAATTATACAACATAAAAATAACAAAGATAGGTTCGGAGATGGAAGGAGAGGTTACTGACACAGGTTATAAATCAGATATTCCCAAAATTCAATGGGTTTCAAGAAAGAATCCAGTTAACATTGAAGTCTTAGTATCAAATGTACTCTTCATAAATGACCAGTTTAATGAGAGCAGTCTAGAAGTCAAGCAAGCAATTACAGAACAATACTACTTAGAGTTAAATGTGGGAGCACAAATCCAGTTCGTAAGATTCGGATATTGCAGAAAAGATTCTGCAAATCAAGCGATATATACACACAAGTGAAGAAAATGAAAATTGCAAGATTGCTTAGACAAAATATGGAAACATATGCTTTTGTT
>JBOGQV010000192.1:0-1906 GCA_050749145.1 Nitrosotalea sp.
ATTGGAATCAGATGAAAAGGGCCGCTCAAAAACAGATCTTGATAATCTCTTGAAACTTTTTTTGGATGTCTTGTCTGTAAACATGGTAAACGGTCAAACCCCAATTCCAGGAGTGGGATTGATAAAAGATGATTCACAAATATATGAAATTAGATGCAAAAAAATACCTGTGTCTTTACCAGAAGATGAGAAAATAAATTTTCAAATTTCTATTATTTCATAAATTAAAAATAAATCATAATTTAATTTGGAACATCAATTGCATAAACTAGTTTACAAATTATGATTTCAAAATTTTTTTATACTGGTATGGTATAATGATGTGTAATCAAGTTTGGAACTCTGAACGGAACATTTTTGTTCAAGGTCCCCCCGGGCCCGTATTACATGTGACTACGAGCCCCGGCTGTTTTTGATGATAATCTCTGTTACTTGTCAAATGAAGTTATCTTTTAATCTGATTACGCGTTAAATATTATAGAACATGTCTTCTGACGATCTTGCAATATTTCTATATGAAAAATATCTAAACCTTGAAACATACAGAAATGATGGTGAAACCGTAAAAACACCTGTTTGGTTTGTTATTGATAGTGGTATAATCTATGTTGTCACACCTTCTACTACTGGTAAAATCAAGCGTCTAAATCAGAACAAAACTGTTCGTATTGTACCTTCTAATATGAAAGGTAAACCAAAAGGAGATTGGATTAATGCAACTGCATATTTTGCAAATGAATCTGAATCTAAAATGGCAATGCAACTTCGAAAGAAAAAATATGGCCTTATGGCAAAACTGGTGAGCATATCTATGTACAGAAAATCAACGCCTGTTGTAATCGGCATAAAAGTTTGAGTCACTTCGTACTACATGGTATAGTCCTAAATGTACACTATGTCTATTTTTTCAAATTAATGTAGCTAGTTCTTTAATAATCTGATGATAAACTAACCCTACACATGATGATGGTGGAAAAAGACAATCAATCAGAACTTGAGAGAAAAAAAAGTCTCATTGATACATTGTACCATCATTCAGATCTATCCGTGGAATCTATCTCATACCAAGCTGATATGAGCATAAAACAAGTTCAGGGTATAATAGATAAAATAAGAAAAAAAGAAGCACTGGAAGTCCTAGTGGAACACAGCAAAACACCTGTAGAGAAGATCATGGCAAAAACAGTTGTCAGTCTGGAATCTGGCAAGACACTTTATGATGCATCTGTATTGATGGCAAAAAAGAAGGTAGGATGTCTTGTTGTTACATCTAAAGGAAAACCGCTTGGCATTGTAACAAAAGGGGATGTTGTAAAGGCAGTCAGTATTGGAGTTTCATTTAAGAGCACAAAGCTTGAAGAATTTGCATCAAGACCCTTAGTATATGCATCATCAAGTCAGACAATAGAAGAAGTTGCAGACCTTATGATAAAAAACAAGATCAGAAAACTTCCTGTGATACAGCATGGAAAAATAGTTGGAATTGTAACCGTTACGGACCTGGCATTATTTCTCTCGCCTACTAGAAGACCGGGACTGACTGAATCTATATTTCATGTCATTACAAGAGAGAATGCCAGAAAAAAATAACTGTTTGATTTTAACACAATTAAAATTATCTTTGGATATTTAGTATAGCAATAAGTTTTGCATGATGATTAACTTGAGAAATAAGGTAAAAATGGACTGTGCCACAGGCTGGTTTGATACTACTGTCTGTTTTATTGCCGGACTTGGATTAGAAAGCATGTTCCCCCCTGGTGCTCCCATAGTTAATGTTGCAGTTGAAGACTTTACCATGACAGTATATGCTTTGTCATTATAGTTGACTGTAAATGATTTATCTCTCGGGGCATTGTCCAACATCTTGATTTCTGCAATACCGTTTGCATCATAGTCTCCAAAT
>JBOGQV010000193.1:0-5310 GCA_050749145.1 Nitrosotalea sp.
GAAAAGAACATGAAAAATAGAATGGGTGTAGTATCATCAGCAGAGCATATAATTAATGAAGAATTACCTGTAGTAGAAGCGGCAATGAAGAGACTTGAGGTAGAGCCAATTGTAACTAATGTTTTCAAGGAGATAGACCAAGCGCGAGTAAAGGAATTGAAAAAGGCACTCCAAATGCTAGGTGAAAAAGACGAACAAAAAATACGAATTATTGACCAGATGACACAAGCAATTGTTGAGGATATCATGTCAATTCCAATGAATAATCTCAGAAAGGCTTCAGAGCAAGGTGATGCTGAAATTCTAAAAACTGTTACAAGACTCTTTGATTATAAGACAAGAGAGTAACAAATTATATTTGCTAAATAGGGTGTTTTGTGTATAATGTCTTTTCCTAATTTGAGACTACGACGTCTTAGAAAAACTGGTAAAATTAGGGAGCTCTTAGAAGAAGTGAGATTATCACCAAAGGATCTCATTTGCCCAATATTTGTCCAAGAGGATCTGAAATCAAAAATTCCTGGAAGCTCAATGCCTGGCATGGAGAGGCTTTCACTTGGAGACGTAGTAACTGAAGTAAATTCTATTGCAGAATTAAAAATTCCTGCAGTGATGGTATTTGGAATACCAACGCACAAAGATGACAACGGTACTTCGGCTTTTAATCAAAATGGAATTGTACAAAAAACAATTTCTGAAATAAGAAAAAATCTTGGAAATGATATTGCCATAATGGCTGATGTTTGCCTCTGCCAGTATACAAGTTCTGGTCACTGTGGACTGGTCAAAGGTGACAAGATAGACAATGATTCAAGTCTTGAAACTCTGGCAAAAGTTGCAGTAAGCCAAGCTCAGGCCGGTGTTGATGTTGTATCACCATCTGCAATGATGGATGGACAGGTAAAGGCAATCAGACAAGGTCTTGATGATGCAGGATTTTCTGATGTTGCAATAATGTCCCACTCTGCAAAACATCGCTCTTCATTATATTCACCGTTCAAAGACATGGCTCATTCTGCCCCACAGTTTGGAGACAGAAAGACCTACCAATTACCGTATACAAATCCAAAAGAAGCCATGAGAGAAGTAGAGACTGACATACAAGAAGGAGTAGACATTGTCATGATAAAGCCAGCACTTGCATATCTTGACTTGATATCTATGACAAAAGAAAAATTCAATGTACCAATTGCAGCATATAGCGTCTCTGGAGAATATGCCCTAGTCAAGGCAGCTGCCATGGCAGGATACATTGATGAAAAAGAGGTCACACTAGAGATTCTTACAGCAATCAAGCGTGCAGGTGCAGACATGATAGTAACATATTTCTCAAAGGGTGCGGCAAAAACACTCAACGAGAGATGAGAGAAGACCAGACATTTGAGATAACGCGTGCATATGACCTACTACCTCATGTAGTTGGTGCAAGCTGGGCCTCAATCTGGTTTAGGATGAATAAAATCTACAGGCCATCAAAAGAAGCATTTCGAGAAAAAGTTGCCGAATATTTTAAAATGCTAGAGCCTCTGACAAATGCATTTCCACAAGAAGGGCAGTTCGAGGACATGATTGCTTATATCAAAGAAAAACACGCAGACGAGATTAGAAGAATCTTAACTGGAAACAATTCTGAGATTGAAAAACGATACAAGCGATACATCGATTACGGCTAGATCTCTTTTTTTAATTCGTCTAGAAACTTTTTCATTATCTTGATTCTTCTTCTTGCCTCTATTTTCCCAGTTTTTGTGTTCATTGTTTTTTCTAAAAGCAAAAGTTTCTTGTAAAAATGATCAAACGTCCAACTTTTATCATCTGGAGAACGTTTTTTGCAAAAAGGATCATTGTCATTGTAAAATGGCCTATTTTCTGCACCACCAACTGCAAAAGTCCTTGCTATTCCTATTGCACCAAGTGCATCAAGTCTATCTGCATCTTGAAGTATTTTACCCTCTAGCGTCTTTGGAGTGACACCTCTTGAAAAACTATGATCCCTTATCGCATCTGCAATGATGTCTCTTTGGTCTTGAGTGAAATTGTATTTTTGTAAGATCTTTCTTGATTTTTCTGCACTCTCTAGTGAAGAATTCTTTGAGCGAGGATCAGATTTTGGATATGAGACGATATCATGTAACAGCACTGCAACAGTTATCATTCTGACACTTGCCTTTTCTTTTCTTGCGATTATAGTTGCATTTTTGAGCACTCGTGTAATGTGTTCAAAATCATGGGCCGCATCATTTTTTGCAAGTTGTTTTTTCACCTGCTCCCTTAATTTTTCAAACTCCAATTTGGTCTTTGATGCAAATTCATTTTATAAATTGAGATCTTGCCGGTATGTCCCTGCCTGGTAAGAATTTAGGTAATATCTACACCAAAAGACAAATAATTCCAAACATTTTGATCCTAGATCCCAGTTATGCAAAAAAGTGACCTGTAAGTACAATATATTTATAAATTAAAATCACGTACAGAGTATGTGAGCACTAAAGCGTGGAAGTGTTATCGTTGCAACTTGACCTTTACAGACGAATCCCACGCTGCATTGCATGAAGATCTGTCAAAACACAATGTAACCGAAATACAGATAGTAAAAGTATAGAAACTAAAACGAAATTATATCATTTGAGGTCTAGCTAAAAAACAAATGTCATACGATAACATTTCAAAGATGAATTTTGAAGTCTCTGAAGATCAGAAAGTTTTCCTTGATAAAATAGACAGGGTATGCAAATCTATACGAGATTATGAAACTAGATGTTATCTTGATGAGCGACTAAACGACAGGGTTATTCCAGAATTTGGGGAGATTGGAATGCTTGGATGTCCAATATCAAAAAAGTATGGAGGTTTAGGATATGATGTACTGACATATCTTTTTGCAATAGAGCGAATTGGACGAGAGGGAAATTCACTTCGTACATTTTTCTCTGCACATGTCTCCATTGGACAAATGGTGATACAAAATTGGGGAACAGAGGAGCAAAAAAAGAAATATCTTGTAAATACAACAAATGGAACTAGTATAATGGGGTTTGCACTAACAGAGCCTGATGCAGGAAGTGATCCTGGAAAAATGTCTACAAAATTTGAAGAGCGTGGTGACAATTATGTACTTAACGGAACAAAGCACTGGGTGGGAAATGGAACATTTGCAAAAGTGATAACAACATATGCACGAGGACCTGATGGAAAGATATCTGCGTTTATTGTGGATACAAACTCAAAAGGTTTTGCCGCTGAAGAGATGAAAAATAAAATGGGATTGCTCACTGTAAAAAATGCCGAGATTACTTTTGATAACTGCCTTGTCCCAAAACAAAATCTTCTTGGAAAAATTGGAAATGGTATGAGTGTTGCTTTTAGTGCATTAATTGATGGAAGGTTAAGTGTGGCAGCAGGTGCTGTTGGTGTAATGAAAGACTGCCTTGACGAATCAATTCGGTATTCTCAAAAACGAGAACAACATGGTTCTGTCCTTGCAAAAAAACAACTGATTCAGGAACATTTGGCTACAATGATTGTAAACATTGAAAGTTCTAGGTGGCTTGTGTATCGAGCAGGAATGGCAAGACAAAAACTCCATGATTATGTCGAAGATCTAAAAGAAAAGGATGCAAATTGGCTAGATTCTCTTAACAGGCAGAACAAAGAGTATTCTGCACTACGCAATAGGGCAGATAGGCTTGCAGCCATTGCAAAATTGCATGCTACAAATGCTGCCTTTGATTGTGCAAACAGGGCAGTCCAGGTGTTTGGCTCTTATGGATACCAAAAAACAAGCAGGGTCGCACGACACTTTCTTGATTCAAGGGCAATTGTAATCTATGAGGGTGCAAACGAAGTGCTCAAACTAAAGATAGCGTCACTTGAAATGGGTGACAAGTATGATGCATACTAGGTTTTCATCAAAACTTTGTGCATGATGTCAAGACCCTCGTTAATCTGCTCTTTTGTAATTATAAGTGGCGGTATTATTCTCATTGACTTTTGACCTGCCCCCAAAGTCAGCAAGCCGTGCTGGAATAATTCTATGAGTTTTTTATCACGACGCAGCGCAGAATCAAACTCCAACCCAACCATGAGTCCTAGTCCCCTCACATCTGTTACACCTTTCTTTCCTACTAGTTCCAGCAGTCCATTCTTGAGTATGCGTCCCATCTTTGTAGCATTGTCAAGCAACCTGTCTCGTTTTATCACATTAATTACCTGTGAGCCAACTGCCATGTCAATTCTGTTTCCTCCCCCCCATGTACTTGATAATACCGACCTTTGACCAGGATCAAATTTTTTGTTAAATGCTGTAGCTCCTACCTGTAATGCTTTTGCAGTACTCATTATGTCTGGTTTTATGTTATAGTGTTCAAAGGCCCACCACTTGCCAGTATGACCTATTCCTGATTGGACCTCATCTAAAATTAATGGAACGCCATATTTTGTTGCAATCTTTCTTAGATTTGAAATGAATTTTTTGCTTGCAATATTATACCCACCTTCTCCTTGAATTACCTCAGTTAGGATAAACGCGGCCTTGTTTTCTTTTAAAATATTTTCTGCAGCATCAATTTCTGGGTCATTGTCTTTTATGCAAAATTTAATTCTCTTTGATGGCAATTCTGGAAAGTTGTGTTTCTGGACAGGTCTGCTGAATGTAAAACTCAGTGCACCGAGGGTTCTTCCATGAAATGCTCCTGTGCAAGAAATCCCTGGCAGTGGACCCATCTTTTTGTATGCAATTTTAATTGCATTTTCAACTGCTTCTGCACCGCTATTTATGAAAAATGTCTTGAAACCCTCTGGCAAAATGGTTGAAATATTTTCTGCAAGATTTGCATGTTCTTGGCAGTAAAAATCCTGACCTGCTATCTTGTATGTGCCATTTGATGAATACTGGGCAAGTGTTTCTATGATGTCTGGATGAGAATATCCTAGAGGACATGCTCCAATGTTTGATGTAAAATCAAGATACTTGTTACCATCAATATCCTCGATGATGCAGTTGTGACCGTGTGATACAACCAATGAATATGTGAACGTCGAGTCATACACATGCTTTTTCATCGTATCAATTACACGCATGGCTTTAGGTCCTGGTATCATATCTCTTGACTTCATCTTGTTATGATATGGAAAAATTTTCTAATAAACACTTGGCATGTATCCCATGGGCGAAAACCATCGTGGGTATGACGAACCAAACCGCAAACAAAGACAGAGAAGAGAAAAAAAGAAAAGAAAAATGCAGAGGGTGGGATTTGAACCCACGAACCCCTAAGGGAAGGGATTTCTTACGGAAGATCTTGAGTCCCT
>JBOGQV010000194.1:0-8066 GCA_050749145.1 Nitrosotalea sp.
CTCTTGATCTTCATAGAGGAGCAAAATGTGCTGTTTTCCATCGAGCGAATCCACGTACCTAATGGGTGCAGATATTTTATCATAAACACACATGTATTAGGATATCACTTAATTGTATATTAGATCAGGTATGAGATATAGCTAAATGGTTATCAACTTAGCTAATGTGTTATTGTGGTGCAACCAATCTGTGTACTTCTAACATGTCTGAATGTGACTTGACTAAGTATCAGAAGGTAAAAATCTAGAATATCTTAAAATATGAAATTTGTACTTGGTATATCGTGGGTGGATTTGAGAAAAACTGTCCTGTATGTGGCAAGAAGTTTTCGAGTCTTGTAGAATACACTAATCATATTGGCATTGATCATAAAGATATACCGCCTGAGCAAATATTGAAAATGAACAAAGAAGACAAGTGGACGTTTTCAAATAAATGATGATATCATAATTTAGAATCGTGATCTTTTTTTAGCAGCACATCGATTTTTCTATCAAGTTCCTGTATTGCATCAAATGATGATTCATGCTTGTCATCAAAATCTACAAGTTTTTTTAAAATATCACTATGGTTTTTTTCCAAATGTTCAATTCTACTTAGGATCTTGTCTTGCTGCTCTGATGTATGTTTTTGTCTGTTGTAAATCCACCAGCTAACAATGCTGCCTACTATGACGCCCATTATTACTCCAAGATATGTAGAAGATGCATTAGTCATGTCTGTACAATTTTTGGAAAGTTCTGGAATGCATCCCCAAAGATCAAGGAAGAAAGGCATCATGTGATATGTAAAAACATGACAAATGGCATTTTTACATTATCTATGAGTATCAATTAACGAGGTTGTGAAATGATTGTAAGTCGTTCTACCTGGATGATGTTTTGAAAATTCTTGTAGATGTTTAAAATTTAAGAAATCAAAACTCTGGGGATTGTAGTTACTTGATCTTGGATAAAAATTCAGCGATTGGTCTTTGGTATGCAAACTCTTCGAGATAATTGTTCATGTCTAGTATGACTTGATAATATGCAGTACCAAATATTGTCTTGAGAACCTTGTTTAGGTATTCGGGGTGCTCATAGCAGTCCTGTATGCTACACTTGTACTCTTGGTCTAACTTGGCCTGGACCTCTTCTAGGGTATTTTTGCCTATAATTAGCAGCGTATGTTCTATGGCAAAAATGACCATTGCCTTTGATCCATTACTGTCTGATGTGCTCATGGTCATATCTTCTGGCTGGGTTTGACTCTCTCATATTCTAGTCTAAATGCTGATTCTCTGGTTTGCATGATACTGTTGCTTTGTGGGTGTGATATGAAAGGAGGCTGGAACTGATATGGGATCAGTACTTCCAATTTGGCATTATGTGATAAATCTACGTACGCTAAAAACTACAAAAGTCATATCGACAAGAAAATAAGAATTGCGCAGGATTGTAGAAATGCCCTTCAATTATATGTTCTAACACTGATTTACTAGATATGCCAGATGATGCTGATAACTCTGATTTTCTTGTCAAGGCCCAAGAACACATTGAGGTAATTAGTACCGAAGATGAAAGGATAAAGATCATAGGAGAAGAGCTTGCCAATGATACTGGTAGGGCAATATTTGGCAAAATATCTCAGGGAGTGTCAAGCACAAATGATCTGGCAAAATCCCTAAACATTTCGTTGCCTCTTGTCAACTGGCATATCAATCGACTACTCGGTGTGGGGTTGATAAAAGTAGAAAAAATTGAACTAAGCTCAAAAAATAAACAGATGAAATACTATTGTCCTGTAAAAACTGCATTTGTAATTGTACCTCCTGCAAATCCTACTGAAAACAATGTTTCAAAATCAAAAAAAGAAGCAATCTTTCTTCAACTACGCCATTACCTTGCAAGCATTGCAGCATTTGTTGTAGTTGGACCCGTGATTTACTTTGTAGAACAAAACCAGATTGCAAACCAAGTGCAACCCGTCCAGGATGCTGCATTGAAGAGTCTTCCACATGCATCTGAATCTCTGCGAAGCAATGGATCTATTGCACCGTTTGCTGCAACAGTACAAGCTTCGATAACTCCTGAACCCTCTGTAATATCTTCAGATCCTGTGATTATTGCAATTGCATTGGTAGGTGCAGCTGCTGCATTTTTTACAGTGTTTTTTGGAATTCGTGTATTTTCAAAATTTCGGAAAATAAAAAAATAATGTAAAATCAGGCTTTGGCAGGATTTTAATAAAAAATACATGATATTTCATATTATAATCTAAATTTTTAAAAAAAGTTAAGTTAAAATGAAATTTAATCAAAGCCTATTAACTGTACTTACGTATGGTATTTCATGACAACCCAGAAAAAAACTGTGCTGGCAACAATTGCAGCAATATTGATTGTTTCAACTGCAGTGTTTGCAAGCCTGGAAATTTCTAACCAAGGGGCCTATGGACAGCAAGCACCTGTCATACCTGCATCACGCGAGAGAACAGTATCCGTTACAGGTTCTGCAACTTCTTCTGTAGCACCAGATTTAGTTACAGTCCAGTTTGGAGTTGACACTGAAGCAAAGACTGCTAAGGATGCAATCAGCTCAAACTCTCAAATGATGAATGATGTGGTAACTGCTGTTCAAAACATCGGGATAACAAAAGATGAGATAAGCACCGCTGGATTCTCGATTTATCCTGTGTACAATGACTCTGTACCTGATCCAACTACTGGCATACACAAGTCAGTACTAGCAGGCTATAGAGCCTCGAACACCTTGTATGTCAAGACCACCAAACTATCTCTTGCAGGAAATATAGTTGACTCTGCAGTTGGTGCAGGAGCAAACAGAGTAGACAATATCTCGTTTTCACTCTCTCCTGACAAGCAGCAAAGTATGCAAGATGATCTATTGAGCAAAGCGGTCCTGAATGCAAAATCAAGGGCAGAAAAAGCAATTGATCCACTAGGCCAGAAAATAATTGGCGTAAAAATGGTAAGCTTGTCAGAGTTTAACGTTCCATCTCCAGTACCCATGTACTATGGTGGAATGGCTATGGCTGACAAATCTACACCTGTATTTACGTCAAACCAAGATGTAACAACTACTGTAAACGTAACATTCCTAATTGGGGATCAGTAGTTCTACACTTTTTTATTTTTTTAAAACCAGTTGATACTGTAAAGTAAATTTGTTGTTTGTATACTGTCGTGTACCGTATTTTTGTAATCTGCTAAGATGTGTTTCAACATATCCAAAAATTTCATATATTATGAACACGCAATATTATAGTTGGAGACCGCATATGTCATGATAAACTGTGAAATGGGTGCGGAGGGGACAATTGTAGAAGGTGTGAAATCATTAGATTCTGTAAAGGAAGTGTCAGGTGTATTTGGTAACTATGATATCATAGTAAAATTAGAGTGCCTAGACGTTGAGGAGATGCGTGAGACAATAGCCACAAAGATACGCCTAATGTCAAAGGTGAGATGCACTACCACATTGATGTGTTCAAACTAAGTCACAAGATACAAAATGCCATGGCCCATGTCATTGTAAAAATTACCCGAATTGGAAAAAACTCATTTTAACCAGCAACGCGTTACTGTTGTATGGTGGAAATAATGGGCAGGGGGGCTGTACAGTTAATCCAGGAAATGCCTTTCTATTTTCATATTTTTGGAAAGTTTGCAGGTTACAGGTTATTGCACCGCAAAAGTCCCTTGTATGGCTCTGCTGATATAATTAATGTCTGCAATTTACATTGCACCCATTGTTACTGGTGGCTAAACAGAAAAGAAAATGAGGAGCTCACAGTAGAACAATGGCAAAAAGTAATAGATGAAAAATTCAAGAAAAAACATGTATTTATCATAACACTTGTAGGGGGTGAACCGACTCTTAGGCCTGATGTCATAGATTTGTTTGTAAAACAATTTCCAAAAAGAATCTGTATTGTATCAAATGGAACTCTGCCTCTGAAAAAAATAAAAAATCTTTATTTTTATTGGATTTCAATAGATGGCACAAAAGAAGTTCATGATAAAATTCGCGGTCCTGGTTCTTATGACAAGACTAGAAAAAATGTTCTTGACTATGTAAATAACAATGGAGACAAGGCATGGAAAGACATATGGATAACAATGACGATAAACTCTCAAAATTACAAGACGGTAAAAGATGTGGCAGAGCAATGGTATGATGATACCAACAAAATTGGATTTCAGTTTCATACACCATTTATGAAAAACGATCCACTCTTTTTGCCGTTTGGTCCTGAGAGGACCAAAGTAGTTGATGATATCATTGCAATGAGGGAACAGTTTGACGATGATTATATCATAAACCCTGTAAGCCAACTTGAGTTGATGAAGAAAAGCTGGGGAGGAAAAGGCACTACGCCAATAGACTGTCCTACTTGGGCAATTGTCTCAGTTGATCACTTGGGCAGAGAGAAAAAACCATGTTGTATTGGGAGTGCAGAAAACTCTTCGATGAAGCCAATGTGCGAAGAGTGTGGTCTTGGATGCTATTCTGTACTTGTAGGATATGGCATGAAAGGTTAAGATGTCTTTACGCCTGAATTTTTTTTCTTCTATCTACAAAGAAAATAATTGTACCAATCACTGTAATTATTATTCCAAATTGGCTGATGGTTGACAATTGGTTACTAATTGCTAACATGTGGTAATTTGCATCTGCAATAGCACTTGAATTGGCTGGATTAATTGTTGGAATCAAGTCCAAAACAAGTTGTGATAAAAAATGTCCAACGATAAACATGCCTGCACCTGACAATAAAATTCCTAAACCACGTTTGATCTTCATGTTCGTGAAAATCTTGAAACTGTGATTATGACAGAAAACATGGCCACAATTACAATTAACGGTCCTGTGGGAAACTCTGGTACAATATGAGGCTTTGATACGACACCTGAAATTTCAGAGTCTGAAAAACTGTTTCCATTTAGATTTTCAAATCCGATTGCGATGGGTCCTGTATAGTTGTCTGGAAAATTGACATCAATGGTGTTTGGATCTCCATTGCTACTGGTTGTACCACTCTTGTGAAACATCAGGCCATTTTTTCCCGCAATTATGGAAAAATCATAATCTATCGAATTTACTGTTTTATTTACTAGGTATGGATCAAGGATTTGAAAACTAAATTTTGTTGTTTGGCCTGCCAAAATTTTTGGAGGATCCCAGCTTAGGCTGACCTTGTACTGGGCATTTCTTGTATATTGTACTATTGGAAATGCTGTCTCGTTGCTCGGTGATAGGGAATAATCCATCTCTGACTTGGAGTCCTGTTTTTTTGCTGCTATGGTATCTATCTCTTGTTTGTATAATATCAAATGTACAATCCTATACTGGTCTGAAGAGTAATCGTCTATGCTTACTGCCTTGTCATCTAATTTTAATCCGTTTACATATGCGTCATATTTTGTTACTATTAAATTTGTAAATGATCTTGGTATCTTGAGCTCTTGATGTACAACTGATACTTGTTTTAGGTTGTCTGGACTCCAGTTAAATGGCATTGAAAAAGTCATTGTCCTATTGCCGGAATTGTACTGAAAGTTTTTGATCTGGTCATAATATGCTACCACTGTAACTGTCTGTTTTCCATCCTCATTGTCGTTTACATTGTAGTCATTGGTCTGAGGAATTGATATTGCGGCATCATATGATTTGCTGATCTGATTGTCATACGAGCCAATTGTGAGAACATTTATCTTGAATTTGTACAGTCCGCCTGCTGCAAAGATTGGCCCCTTTATCTGGTAGCTTCCTCCGTGGCCTAGAAGACCTGGAAATGGTCCGCCTTCTTCATTTATTGAAATCTTGTCAGTGGAATTATCTGGCGCTACATTGAACAAGAAATTCCCACTATCGCTCATGAATACGTGACCGAAAAGTGCTTGGTCATTTTTGAAAGCAGAAACAGCAAGTGTAACATCTTGGAATGGCTCTTGGGTTGCGGCGTCTTGCAAAATGAAGTTTATCTGAGTTCCTACATGGGTATTATCAATCAAAAACGGTGACGAGTTGATTGACAATGTAACGTTTTTGTTTCCAATCATCTCAGGTGGAAGTATCTCGCTTGCAAGACCGTCTCCATAAGCTGACATGAAAACAAAGCTTGGAAATAGTATGCATGAAATTATAACCAGAATCGTAATCCTTGTCAATTCATAGAGTCTTGTCTTGTAACTCTAAATAAATAGTAGGCAGGTTCTCACTTGATCGCATACATGTTGTAACATCTGAGCATGTGGGGTAAATCTAAGGCTAGGGATGCTAAAGACTTGAGAATGTATCTGCAAAATTGTATGCGGTTCTCTCAAGCAATACTGGATTATATCTCTCAATGATTTCACGGACCATGTCCACATTTTTCAAAAAATAGACTTTTTTTAATTCGATTATTTTTATTTCCACTATTTTATCATCTACAAGTTTTGCAAGAAAGGTAGAGACTGTGGAAGGGGCTTTTTTCACTTTTTGAACTATTTCACTGAATGAAAGTGAGTTGCCTTCTAGCATTGATAATAGGATGTATCTTTGTGTGTCTCGCCTAAGGCTTGTTATTAATAATGATTCTTCTTCCGTGACAAAAAGCGGATAGAATCTAGTCTCTCCTGATTTTCTCTCTATTTTTATACTGCCAGTTTCTTCCATTTTTCTTGCATGATAGCTCAAAACTCCATTTTTCAATCCTGTCTCTCTCATTATCTCTCTGAATTTTATTCCAGGATTTTTTTCAATAATGTTGATGATCTCGATACTTCTATCCATGACTAATCCTTCCTAAATACACTAAGTGCAAACATTCCCAATGTGGATAATTCAAAGAAATGTGCAATCTCTTCTGCTGGGAATGGTCCTAAATAATAGGTATACTGCCATGTTGCATCTACTAGCGATAATGCTTCAGCTATGACAAAGAGCGAAAATGCTAACATTGTGAAAAATAGTCTCTTGGTTTTAACTCTGGAATATGCAATTGCCGATATTATGCTCAAGAATACTGCCAAACTGATTCCACTGAGATGTATGAGAATGTGAAAGATCTGGAATTTGTGGAAAATGTGCGGCAAAATAACCGGTATTGCCAAGACTCCTATGACTGTAAACATTATCAAAGTCAGCAAATTAGACCTGTTTTCTATTATGCTATCATACTTTGACATGGGATGTAATGGTCAAAAATTAAATTTAAACGAACTGGTACAACTCTCGAACAAGTTTTGTTTTACATGTGAGTGGTATATTCGTCAAATGTACCATCTTGCTTATTTTGTAAAATAGTTTTATTACATGTACAGCATATCGTTTCGACTTCATCCAACTCTCGATCTATGCTACATGGAAAGTGCGACCAGATGTCGAAGATCGAGAGTTGTTTTTTGAAACTTTCAATAATGTAATACTGATTAATTTAAAGTGACTGCATCTTTCTTACTTGATTTGATGCCTTTCTAAGATCTATCGTGCCTTTACAATAGAAAAATGCCACTACTACTAGTAATCCTGTAATGGTTGGTGCCATAACTTGTACATAATCAAAGTCAAAGTTGGGGATTACTGATGAACTTACTGCTTGATTGTTTTGAGTCTGCCCTGGTGTAATGGTTGCAACTGCAAGAGCATTTGCTCTTTCTTCTGCCATTATGATATTTCCCTGTGAATCTGATGTTAACCATTGTATCCATGTATTGGATGATGGAATGCTTTCTTCTTTTACATCTCCTGTTCTTGGGTCTATTATTGAAATTTTGTCAAAGGTGTGCTGCGCAACCCAAAGATTATGGTACTTGTCAAATGCCATTCCGTATGGAAGATTATCTGCACTTGGATCAAGCTGTATTTTCTTAAATGTTTTGAGCAATGGATCAAATACTGATACTGCTTGATCATCATGTTCTGAAATGTAGATTTTTCCTGTTTGTGGATCCAAGATGATTCCAGTAGGGCCTTTCATGGTATAGTTTCCAGATGGCGCAAACTCTGTTACTTTATCATTTGAAATGTCAAGACTTGCAATTTTTCCAATTCCTTCTGCTATCCATATCTTGCCTACC
>JBOGQV010000195.1:0-3572 GCA_050749145.1 Nitrosotalea sp.
CATATATTGGACATACGTCACAAAAAGATATTCTAGAATTTTAAAATAGACCAGACATCATGAGATAGAAAATACGGTGATGTTGTTTTTTAGATTAGGTTTTATCAGTAAACACTTAACAAAAATATAAGTTATAGATTTTAGAAAAACTTAGCATCACATGTAAGGCATTAGTTTATTGTTCTTTATTCTTATTGTAACTACTGCAGATCTTGCAAGGACCAAGATACTTCCACCAAGTGGCCAAATTTAGGTACATCAGAGAGCCCATTCTAAACAATGAAAACAGCATTATGAAAACACCATTTGACGTATATTTCTCAGAATTTGTGATGTAGTCTATGAACAGTGTCAAAATAGCACTCATTACCCTTGCGGTTTCATTTGCAGCGTTTGTATCAATTGTGGGATACCAATGTCTAGCGGTTAATCAAGATCACAACCACGATGATGATAGCGCGAATCTCTACAATTTTGTCAATCCTACTGACTATCAGGGACAGACACGTACATACTATATCGCATCAGATGAGGTGAAATGGAACTATGCACCAACCGGAATAAACCAAATTACAGGTGTATCTCTCAAAGATGACGAGACCGCAGCAGTGTATACAATAAGTGGTAAGGACAGAATCGGCAGCACATACATCAAGTGCTTGTATCGAGGATACACAGATTCAACGTTTACTACACATCAAGCAGCAGACGCAAAATGGGAACACCTAGGAATGCTTGGACCAGTAATCCATGCAGAAGTAGGCGATACAATCAAGGTTGTCTTCAAGAATAACTGCAGCATTCCAACCAGCATGCATCCCCATGGTGTCTCATATGACAAGTCTTCCGAAGGAGCTCCATACAATGATGGAGTAAAAAACTCTGACAAGCCAGGTGCAGATGTACAACCAGGTGGAACTTACACATACACATGGCAAGTTCCAGTAAGAGCAGGACCAGGTCCACATGACCCCAGCTCCATAGTCTGGATGTATCATTCACACGTAGATGAGGTATCAGACACATATGCAGGCTTGGAAGGCCCAATCATAATCACAAGACATGGCGAGGCAAATCCTGACGGAACACCAAAGGGTGTAGACCAAGAATTTGTTACAATGTTTTCAGTAATGAATGAGAACAATAGCCCATATATCGATAAAAATATCCAAGCATTTGCACAAGATCCATCATCAGTAAACAAGGATGATGCTGACTTTCAAGAAAGCAATTTGATGCACTCGATTAATGGATATGTCTTTGGAAACTTATCAGGATTGGAGATGAAAGCGAACACACATGTTCGATGGTATGTGTTGGGAGTCGGAACAGAAGTAGACTTGCACACACCACACTGGCATGGAAATACATTACTCATGGACGGTATGCGAACCGACATGGTAGAACTCTTGCCAATGAGTATGAAAACACTTGACATGTATCCAGATAATGCAGGTACGTGGTTGTATCACTGCCATGTCAACGACCACATTTCAGCAGGCATGTTGTCAATGTACACAGTAATACCATAGGCAACATCCTCCACACTAATTTTTTATCAATATTTTAAATAACTAGACCAAGATCATAAGACAATAATTATTTTCAATAATTTATCTTGACCCATAACTAGCACGATAACATTATGTAGAAAGTGTGGAGTTAGACCACTAGACTCACAAAGTGTATGAAATGTAACATAATCATATCAACCATTTGCAAGTGCTGTAAAAAAATTTACGATATCCAATCCCACATACATCTCAATGAAAATTCATGATTAGAAATAATCATAATACAAATCATGTTAAAACGTACATTAAGTTGGATAAACCCTCCAACAATTTAAATACAAATCATTCAGACGTGGATTTGAGAAAAACATGAAAACTATTTCTTTTCTAGTCATTGTAATATCAGCAGGTATTCTAGCAGGAATTGTTCACGGCATGCTCAATATCATACTAGTTGAACCATATCTTGACAATGCAATAGGAATTGAAAACCAGCGCTTGTTTGCGGAGGGACAAGCAAAGGATACACCACAGTTTTGGCAACAGTTTACAGATTATAGAATATGGCAAAAACAGGGTTCAATAGTTGCAGGTGCAATGCTTGGTGCATCCACAGGCGCATTGTTTGGTCTAGTATTTGCATATTCACGCAAATCACTTCCAAGTGATAATGACATCAAAAAAGCCCTCATACTTGCCAGCATAATGTGGGCAGTGTTGTATTTCATACCATTTTTAAAATATCCTGCAAACCCACCAACAGTTGGAGAACCCGACACCATAGCATTTCGTGCTTCAACATACGCATTATTTGTTGCACTATCAGGGTTTGGTGCAGTGGGTTTTGCATTTCTTTATAAAAAGATGAAGAATAGAAAGTTTCTTGTCTTTGTAGGCTATGCAGGGTTTATGGGAATAATGTTTGTTATAATGCCACCAAATCCAGATCCCATAGGAACTTCGATGGATCTTGTAAACGGATTCCGGATAATATCTGCTGTAACGATGACAACATACTGGATCGTAAATGGAGTCATACTTGGATGGATGTGGAAAAAAGTCAAGCCAGATGCAGTACCAGTGGCATAAAAAAATAAAAAATGACAATTTTTGGCAGTATTTACCGGATCTGGCATTTTTTGATGCGTTAAATGTCACACTATCTAAGGATAAATACAACTGTCAAAGCTATCATGACTAGTTGAGCAAGCTCATCCTCAGTTCTGAGTTGTTAAATAGACTAGTTGACGGTAGGACACCATCAAAAGATGAGGCATATCACATTTACCAAGATGCAGACAGAAATCCATTAGAACTTTACAAGGTATCCCAGTTTTTGAGAACAAAGAACAAGGGAACAACCGTTACGTATTCAAGAAAAGTCTTCTTCAACCTGATCAACCTTTGTCGGGATACATGTTCTTATTGCACTTACAAGTCAGAGCCAAGTCAGACCAAGGTTTCAATGCTATCAAAAAAAGACATCATTACACTCACAGATGTTGCAAAAAAACACAACTGCACTGAGGCACTGTTTGTTACAGGCGAGAGACCAGAACAGAAATATCAAGAGGCAAGGACATGGCTAAAGGAAAACGGATTTTCAAGTACTGTGGAATATCTAGTTGAAGCATCAGAGATTGCACTCAAAGGAGGATTGTTTCCACATACTAATGCGGGAAATCTCACAAAAGATGAAATGTGTCAACTGAAAAACACAAATGTAAGCCTGGGACTGATGCTAGAGAATTCAAGTGAGAGATTATCAGAAGAGGGTATGCCACACCAGTTTGCTCCAAGTAAAAACCCCAAGGCAAGAATCAAAGTTCTCCAAAATGCAGGAGAACTAAAAATTCCGATGACTACAGGATTATTAGTTGGCATTGGAGAGACTCCACAAGAACTAATTGATTCAATTTATGCAATAAAAGAAATTCATGATAGATACAACAACATTCAAGAAATAATTTTGCAGAACTTTCAACCAAAGATTGACACACCGATGGAGTCAAGTCCTTCCCCACAAGAAAAATATTTCAAGACACTTGTTGCACTAGC